>NZ_BLPG01000003.1 GCF_011764445.1 Phytohabitans rumicis | reverse complement strand
TTCCAGACCTCGCTGCTGGTCGGTGCGGGTCTGGACGGCCCGTCCGGCTTCGAGATCGCGCCCGACGGGCGGATCTTCGTGCTGGAGCGCACCGGCAAGATAAAGATAGTCAAGAATGGCCAGTTGCTGCCCGAGCCATTCGCCGATCTGCCGTCCGAGGCGTCCGGTGACCGTGGCCTTATCGGAATTGCCTTCGACCCCGATTTCGGTGTGTCGAACCACCACGTGTACTTCTATTACACCGGCCTTGACCTGCTCAATCGCCTGGTCCGATTCGACGCGTCCGGCGACGTGGGCACCAACGGTCCGCTCACGATTTTCCAGACCCAGTCGCCGTCGCAGTTGCTGCATGTCGGCGGCAGCATCCGCTTCGGGCCGGACGCAAAGATGTACTTCGCCGTCGGCGACAACGGCTACCCGCCCAACGGGCAGGACCTGAGCAACCCGCACGGCAAGATCCTGCGGATCAACAAGGACGGCACGATCCCGACCGACAACCCGTTCTACGGGCAGCCGGGCAAGGTGCAGGCCATCTGGGCGTACGGCTTCCGCAACCCGTGGCGCTTCCAGTTCGACGGCGCCACCGGCGAGTTGTACGGCGGGGACGTCGGCAACTACACCTGGGAAGAGCTGAACCACATCGAGAAGGGCGGCAACTACGGCTGGCCCACGCACGAGGGCATGTGCACCGCGAACTGCGCGGGCTTCACCGACCCGATCCACACGTACAACCACAACGGCGGGGGCGCGGCCGTCACCGGCGGCCCGATCTACCGCGGCGACATGTTCCCGCCGGAGTACCAGGGCAGCCTGTTCTTCGGCGACTACTCGGCCGGGTTCATCAAGCGGGCGGTGCTGGACGCGGCCGGCAACGCCACGTCCATCGTGGACTTCGACACCGCGGCCGGCAGCGTCGTCGACCTGAAGGTCGCGCCGGACGGCTCGCTGTACTACATCACCTACTACCCCGGCCGGCTCTACCGGATCGGCTACGAACTCGGCAACCAGGGACCGAGCGCGACCGCCACCGCCGACGTGACCAAGGGCGTGGACCCGCTGACCGTGCGGTTCTCCAGCGCCGGCAGCACCGACCCGGACGGCGACCCGCTGGCGTACGCGTGGGACTTCGGCGACGGCACCACCAGCACCGAGGCCAACCCGGTGAACGTGTACGAGGACATCGGCGTGTACACCGCGACGCTGACCGTGTCGGACGGGCAGGGCCACACGGCACAGGCGGTGCCCCTCGTGATCCAGGTGGGGGTCGCGCCGACGGTGACCGTCGCGGCCCCGGTCGACGGTGCGCTGTACCGGGCCGGCGACACCATCACGTACAACGCGTTCGCCACCGACGCGGCCGGCTTCGACCTCAACGACGCCGCCATCAAGACGGACGTGCTGCTGCACCACAACACGCACATCCACCCGTTCGTCGGGCCGCTGACCGGCCGCGCCGGCTCGTTCACCATCCCGGTCACCGGCGAGGCCGCCCCGGACACGTGGCACGAGATCCTGGTGACGGCCACCGACACGAACGGGCTGTCCACCACCCGGTCGGTGGCGATCTTCCCGCGCACGTCCACGATGACGTTCGCGTCGTCCCCGCCGGGCGTCCTGCTCGGCCTGGACGGCGTGCCGTACGCCGCGCCGCACACGGTGGAGGGCGTCGAGGGCTTCAAACGGGAGATCTCGGCGCCGCCGACCACCACCGGCCCGGGCGGCGTGCCGTACCACTTCACCGGCTGGTCCGACGGCCGGTCGATCCGGCACTTCATCACCACGCCCGAGTCCGACACCACCTACACCGCGACGTACGCCCCGTCGGGACCGTGGACCGGGCAGTACTTCGACAACCGGAACCTGGCCGGCACGCCCGTACTCGTGCGGGAGGATCCGGTGATCGACTTCCTGTGGTCGACCGCGGCGCCCGGCCCCGGCGTGCCGAAGACAGCTTCTCGGCGCGCTGGACCAAGTCGCAGTACTTCGCCGAGGGCCGCTACAAATTCACCACCGCCACGGACGACGGTGTGCGCCTCTCCATCGACGGCGAGCGCGTCATCGACGGCTGGAACGACCAGAGTGGACAGGTTTACACGTACGTCGCCGACCTGGGCGCCGGCGAGCACGACCTGACGATGGAGTTCTACGACAACGCGGTCGACGCCACCGCGAAGCTGAGCTGGGAGACCACGCCCGACCAGCCGAGCGACACGTTCACCGCGCAGTACTGGAACACGCCCGGGGCGGGCACGGCCCCGACCATCCCGGCCGGCACGCCGGTGCTGACCCGCGACGAGCCGGAGGTCAGCCACGACTGGGGCGACGGCTCGCCGGCCCCGCCGTCGACGCCGACCACTTCGTGGCGCGCTGGAGCCGCGTCGTCAACCTCACCGCCGGCCAGTACGCCTTCACCACGACCACCGACGACGGCGTGCGCCTGTACGTCGACGGACAGCGGGTCATCGACCACTGGGGCGACCAGGGCCCCACCCCGTACACGGCGAGCATGGCGCTGGCCGGCGGCCCGCACACCGTGGTCATGGAGTACTACGAGAACGGCGCCGGCGCGGTGGCTCGGCTGGGTTGGACGAAGACCGCCGACCTGCCGGCGCCGGCCGACTACCAGGCCGAGTTCTGGAACACGCCGGGCGCCGGCTCCGGGCCCGCCGTGCCGACCCGGGCACCCGACCTGACGCGCACCGACCGGGCCGTCGACTTCGACTGGGGCGAGGGCTCGCCCGACCCGCTGATCATGCCGGACCGGTTCGTCGCCCGGTGGACGCGCACGGCCCTGCTGCCGGCCGGCATCTACCGGTTCAGCGGCGCCAGCGACGACGGCGTCCGGGTGTACGTCGACGACCAACTCGTGCTCGACAAGTGGCGGGACCAGAACGAGCCGTTCACCGCCGACAAGATCCTGTTCAGCGGCCCGCACACGATCCGGGTCGAGTACTACGAGGGCGCGGCCGGCGCGCTCATGCGCTTCGGGTACGCCCGGGTCGGCGACCTGACCCCGCCGGCCGGCTTCGACGCGGCGTACTACCCGAACACCGACCTGTCCGGTGCGCCCGCGGTGACCCGGCAGGACGAGGACATCGACTTCGACTGGGGCCTCGGCGCCCGGCCGCGGGACTGCCCGTCGACGGCTTCTCGGCGCGCTGGTCCAAGACCGGGGTGCTCGCGTCGGGCGTCTACACGTTCACCGCGACCGCCGACGACGGCGTACGGGTGATGGTGGACGGTGCCCCGGTCATCGACGAGTGGCGTGGCCAGCCACCCACCACGTTCACCGGCACGGTCGACCTGGCCGAGGGCTCGCACAGCATCGTCGTGGAGTACTTCGACGGCGGCGGCGGCGCGATCGCCAGGCTTGACTACGCCAAGACGGCCGAACTGCCCGCCCCGCCCGCCTTCACCGCCGAGTACTTCGACAACACCACGCTCGGCGGGCCGCCCGTGCTCGTCCGGCAGGACCAGCAGATCGACTTCGACTGGGGCACGGGCTCGCCCGACCCCGCCGTGCCCGCGGACGGCTTCTCCGCCCGCTGGACCAAGACCGAGCAGCTGCCGGCCGGCGGCTACCGGGTGACCGCCACCTCGGACGACGGTGTCCGGGTCTACATCGATGGCCTGTTGGTGCTCGACGGGTGGGGCGACCACCCGCCGACCAGCTACACGCAGGACGTCACGCTCACCGCGGGCGAACACACCGTGGTGGTCGAGTACTACGACAGCGGCGGCGGCGCGCTGGCCCGCGCCTCGCTCACGCGCCTGTAGGGGAGAGAGTCCATGTCGGACCTGTACGCCACGATCGTCGTGCCCTGCCGGCACGAAGAGGGGAATGTCGGGCCGCTGCTCGACCGCATCAAAACCGCCATGAACGGCCACCCGTACGAGGTGCTGTTCGTCGACGACAGCGACAACGACGCCACCGTACAGGCGATCCGTGCGGCGGACCCGAACGCGCTCGTCTTCCACCGCATGGGCGAGCAGCGGTGGGGCGGCCTGGCCGGCGCCGTCATCGACGGCCTGCGCATGGCGCACAGCGACCGGGTCGTCGTCATGGACGCCGACCTGCAGCACCCCCCGGAGGTCGTGCCGGCCCTGCTGTCCACGTTGGATGGTGGCGCGGAGCTGGTGATGGCCAGCCGGTACACCGACGGCGGCGATCCCGGCGGGCTCAGCGGGCCGTTCCGGCGGCTGGTCTCCGGCGCCTCCACCTGGCTGGCCAAGGCCACGTTCCCGATCCGGCTGCGCGGCGTGACCGACCCGATGACCGGCTTTTTCGGGCTCCGGCGCAGCGCGGTCGACGCCGGCACGCTGCACTCCCGCGGCTTCAAGATCCTGCTGGAGATCCTGGCCCGGTACCCCCGGCTGCGCCGCGCCGAGGTGCCGCTGCGCTTCGACAAGCGGCTGAGCGGGGACAGCAAGGGCGACGCGCGGCAGGGCCTGGAGTACCTCAAGCAGCTGCCCCGGCTGCGGGTGGCGACCACGCCGCTGCGCTACTTCGCGACCGCCCGCTTCCGGGACTTCGCCATCGGCGGCGCGGTGGTCGCCGCCGCCGGCGTGGTGCTCCTGGAGGCGCTCGTCCGGACCGGGATGGACCCACTGGCCGCGTTCGGTGTGCAGCTGGCGGTCACGCTCGCGCTCAACTTCTCCTACAACTACCTCGTCACCTGGCGCGACCGGGTGCGGGCCGGGCTGGCCCGGCGGATCTCCTGGTTCCTGGCCACCCGAGGTGCCACCCAGTTCCTGTCCTGGCTGCTCTTCGCCGGGCTGAGCGCCGCCGTGGGACTCCATCACCAGGTAGCCAACGGCGTCTGCCTGGTGATGGCCGCGGCGGTCAACTACTACGTGACCGACAAGGTTGTCTTCACCGCCGGTGCCGCCTCCGCCCGGGGCAGGCGCGTCGCCCGCTGGCTCGTCGCCGGCGCCGCGGCGCTCGGCATCGGCGCCGCCCTGTACGCCGCACACCTGCCCGCGCCGACCGTGCTGGCCGCGTCCCTGCTCGCCGTCGCGCTCTTCAACACCGCGATCGGCGCGCTGGAGGTGCGCTGGCGGCTCTACGGCTGGCGTACCCGGAGGCGGTCGAGCGGATGCGCTGGCCGGCGCCCGACGGCCCGGCGCGGGAGCGGTTCTCGCTGATCGTGCCGGCGCTGCACGAGGCCCAGGTGATCGGCGGGACGCTACAGCGGCTGCTGCACGACGACTACCCGAACGTCGAGATCCTGGTCTCGCTGTGCGAGGGCGACGACGACACCATCGCCGAGGTGCGGCGGGTGATGCGCGACCACGACCCGCACGGCCGGATCCGCACGGTGATCCGGGCGTACGGCCAGTCCAACAAGCCGAGACAGCTCAACGCCGCGCTGGCCGAGGCCACCGGGACCGTGGCCGGGGTCGTCGACGCGGAGGACGACGTGGCGCCCGGCCTGCTGGCCCGGGTCGACGCGCTCTTCCGGCAGACCGGCGCCGACGTCGTCCAGGGCGGCGTGCAGCTCATGACGCTGGGCCGGCGGCCGCGCGACTGGTTCAAGGTGCACAACGTGCTGGAGTACTTCTTCTGGTTCACCAGCCGGATGTTCTACCAGGTGATGTGCGGGTTCGTGCCGCTGGGCGGCAACACCGTCTTCATCCGGCGCGAGCTGATGATCCGGGCCGGCGGCTGGCCGGACAACCTCACCGAGGACTGCGCGCTCGGCGTGCTGCTGTGCACCCGCTACGGCGCCAAGGTCGTCGCCGCGTACGAGCCGGAACTGGTGACCCGGGAAGAGGTGCCGCAGACCATCCACAGTAGATCGCAGGGATCCCTCTTCTGGCAACGGGTGCGGTGGAACCAGGGCTTCCTGTCCATCCTGCTGCAGGGCGACTGGCTCCGCCTGCCCACGCTGCGGCAGCGGGCCCTCGCCGGCTACATCCTCGCCACGCCGTTCCTGCAAGCGTTCTCCGGGCTGCTGCTCCCCTGGCCCTGGCGACCATCTTCGCGCTCAAGGTGCCGGTCGCCATCGCCATGCTGATGTACGCCCCGTTCCTGCCCATCGCCATCACGCTCATGACCCAGGTGATCGGGCTGCGCGAGTTCGGCCGGTCGTACCGGCAGCCGGTGCGGGCCCGGCACTACGTCTTCCTGCTCGTCGGTGCGCCGTTCTACCAATGGGTGCTGATGGGCGCCGCGTTCTGGGCCGTCGTACAACACGTGCAGGGCAACACCATCTGGCACAAGACCGCGCACGGCGGCCACCACCGCGACGTGCCCGCGCTCGTCCCGGCGGCCGCCTGATGACCACCCTGACGCTTCCGGTTGTCCGGACCGAGCCGCACGCGGCGCCCGCCGACAGCTGGCGGGTCAGGGCGATTTCCTGGGTACGCCATCGGCGGCTGAGCCTCGCGATCCTGCTCGCGCTGTTGGCGGTGGTCGGCGTGGTCAACACGTGGAACCTGCACGGCTGGCCCGGACGGATCAACGACGACGAGGCCACGTACGTCGCGCAGGCGTGGGCGATGGTGGCGCGGGGCGACCTCGCCCACTACACCTACTGGTACGACCACCCGTTCCTCGGCTGGGCGATGATCGCCGGGTACGCGTGGGTGACCGACGGCTTCGACCGGGCGCCCAGCGCCATCATGGTCGGTCGCGAGTTCATGGTCCTCACGCTGCTGGCGAGCTGTGCGTTCCTCTTCCTGCTGGCCCGGCGCCTGCGCTTGCACCGGGCCAGCGCATCGGTCGTGGTGCTCCTGTTCGGACTCAGCCCGCTGGCCGTCTACTTCCACCGCATGGTGTTCCTGGACAACCTGGCCACCATGTGGATCCTGGCCGCGTTCGCCATCGCCGCCTCCCCACGGCGCAGCCTCGGCGCGGCATTCTGGAGCGCGGTCTGCATGGCGGGCGCGGCGCTGACCAAGGAGACCATCGCGATCCTGCTACCGGCGCTGGTGTGGCTGCTGGTGCAGCACACCGACCGGCGCACCCGCGTGTGGAACGTCAGCGTCTTCTTCACGACGTTCGGGGCGCTCGTCGCGTCGTACCCGATCTATGCTCTGCTGAAGAACGAGTTGCTGCCGGGCGAGGGACACGTCAGCCTCGGCTGGGCGATCTGGTGGCAGCTGTTCGGCCGGTCCGGCAGCGGGAGCCTGCTCGACACCGGCAGCGGCACGTTCAGCCTGGCGAAGTCCTGGACCGACATCGACCCCTGGCTGCTGCTATCCGGTGTGCTGCTGATCCCGCTCGGCCTGGCCGTACGCAAGCTGCGGCCGATCGCGCTGGCGCTGCTCATCCAGGTGGTGATGATGCTGCGCGGCGGCTACCTGCCGTTCGCGTACGTTATCGCGCTGCTGCCGTTCGCGGCGCTGCTGGTGGGTGGCGCTTTGAGCTGCGTCCGCCTCGCGGCGCCTGCGCGCGATGGCGGCGCGGACGCGGCTGCAGCCGGCAATGCCGTGCTACCCCGCTGGTGGCGGCGTGCCGGCCGGGTGCCCGTCGCCGCGGCGGCGGCGGCCGCCTTCGCCGTATTCGTCGCACCCGCCTGGGCCGGCACCCTCCGCGACCAGTCCACAGTGGATGGCGATGCCGGTTCGCGGGCCGCCACCCGCTGGGTCGTGCAGCACGTGCCCCGCGACGCGGTGGTGATCACCGACGACTACATCTGGATGGACCTCACACTCGCCGGCTTCCAGAATCCGGTGTGGCTGTGGAAGGTCGACCAGGACCCGGAGGTCATGCGGGAGAAGCTGCCGCACGGCACCGCCAGCATCGACTACATCGTGATGGCCGGGCAGGCGGACAGCACGCTCACCGCGCTGCCCACCCTGAAGGACGGCGTGGCCAACTCCGAGGTGGTCGCGCGGTTCGACGAGATCGAGGTACGCCGGGTAACGATGGCCCCGTGACGCCAGTTGTGCGTCGTGGCCCACGCGATCAGATGGCGGTCAGCTCATCGGCCTTCTCCTGCCCGGCGCGCTGAACATCGTCCCCGTACTCGTCCCACTGGCCGCCGTCGGCGGGTTAGCCCTTGTCCTCGGTGGTTCCGTGGTGCATCTGCGTCGCTCCGAGCGCGCGGCGGCCGCGGTGAACCTTGTCTACATCGCTCTGCTCGTGCTCGTCGCGTGGGGACGGTTTGGGCCGTACCAGTTCTGATCCCGATGCGCGTCACCATTCGCCGACCTCGACACCCCGCGTCCTGCAGCCGGCCGGCCACGCCACCGACCGGCTGCTATCGGGCACCGGCAGTCAGGCCAGCCCGATCTGCTGCATGAAGCTGAGCGAGTCCCAGAAGAGGAACTCTTCGTCCATGACGCCGCGCTTGTTCCAGAGCCCGACGGTAACCATGTTCATCGCGAACTTCTTGCCGGTCGGCTGGATGAAGCCGCCGTTGCCGTCCGGCATCGGGCGGGAGAAGGTGCCGTGGGTGACTCCGGTAACCGCGGTCAGGTTTCCCTTCGCGACCCGGATCGGGTGCTCGGAGATCCGGGTGTCCGGCGCCCATACGAACTGGCCCTTCAGGTCAGCGATGTGCTGCTCCAGGCCGTCGGTGTAGTGGCCGTCGGGCCAGTGCACCCGGATGTTAGGTGCGTGGCTCTCCCCCAGGCGGTCCCACTGCTGCCCGGTGTACACCACGAAGTCCAGCTCGTCGAAGGTCTTCAGGTGCTGGTGCTCCTCGCGCGTCAGGTGCTTGGGAAACGGCAGCGACTCGCCGGTCTGCGCCGGGTTGCCGAGCAACGCGGACGAGGTGACGGCGGCCGAGGCAGGCTCGGCGCCGCTCTCGATCGCGGCGATCGCCAACATGCCCAGGGCGGCGGCGCCACCGCCACGAAGGACCGAGCGTCGGTTGATCATGTGATGCCTCCCAGATCGGTCGAGATCCGCTTCTCGACGTCCTGGCCCAATCTAGTTGAGAGTTCAATTGAATTGTCAAGTACGTGGTTTCTCTCACCCCTGAGAGGCCGAGCAGCTTGTCGACCAGGTCCTCGAACGCTTCGGGCGCTTCCGGACCGGCGGCGGGGTGGAACGGCCGATCGAGGTCGATGAGCCGGCGGTAGCGGTCGAGGCCGACCGAGTAGCCGGTGAACATGGATCAGAACAGGCCGTTGCCGTGTGGCAGGTCGGTCTTGATCTCCGGGGTGACGTCCCAGTGTTCGACGATCTTGCCGTTCTCGACGCGGAACAGGTCGTAGAAGGCGGTCGGGGTGGGACCGAAGCGTCCCTCAGCGACGGTCAGGACGAGGTTGCCTTCGGCGACGACCTTGTGCACCGTGTCGTACACCATGCTGATGCCCTGTACGGCCAGCGCGCCGAGGGCGGCCGCCAGGCCGTCGAGGTTGTCGCCGATGCCGGGGTTGTGCTGGTGGTACTGCTCGGTGCTCAGGTAGTCGGTGATGGCGTCGACCTTGCCGGCCTTGAGGACGGTCTCGACGAACCCGACGACGAGTTCGCGGTTGGCGTCGGTCTTGTCCAGGTCGGTGACCTCGGTCGGGCCGTCGGTCTGGGAGCGGCCGGACACGGTCGTGTCCACCACCGGGGCGAGGGCGTCCCAGTGCTCGGCCAGCCTGCCGTCGGCGACGCGGAAGATGTCGAACGCGACGAGCGGGGCGGGGCCGAATCCGTGGTAGGTGCCGTGGAGCGCGACCAGGTCGCCGTCGGCGATGACCCGGTGCAGGTCGTAGCGGAAGCCGTCCGGCAGGTGCTCCACGAGCGCGCGGACGCCGTCGGGGCCGTCGGCGGCCAGGCTGCTGTGCTGGACGTAGTCGGCCGCGACCCACCGGTCGACGGCTGACGGGTCCTGGTCACCGAACAGTTGCCCGGCTGCGGTCAGAACGATGTCCTTGGCGGTCATGACGATCTTCTCCTGTCTCTGGTGGTAGTGCCGCATGTCGGAAACCGCTCTAGGGCGGCGGTCATGCTCAGTGCCGACGACACCGGTCCGCCGGTGCGGTCGTGCAGCAGCAGGCTGGGAAAGGTCCGCGCAGGGTCGAGGCCGATTTCGGACGCGGCGTCGCGGTAAACGAGCCCCGCAGCGCCGGAGCAAAACCGAAGCACCAGCCGCATTAGGCGTCGAAGGCGTACGTCACGCGTAAGCGCTCCATGCCCGCCACCTTCCCTGTGCTACCAAGTCCACGCTAGAAGCGAACATCGGGCATAACCGGGTACGGTGACGACCTGTGATGGTAAAAAACCGACAAGCAGCGGACCATGGGATCCGCGAGCTCGGGTTCGCCGCCCGGCCGGCACCCCGCCGGGGTTGAGGTCATGAGCGTCGAGCAGTTGCGATCGCGTATCGGCCGCAGCCATCAGGACCGGCCGCTGCGGCCCACGTTCCATCACCTGCTCACGCTGGTACGCGGCACGCTGTGGCACACCGTCGACTTCACCGGGTACGCCCTCGTCCCGGGCATGTGGCTGTGGGTACGCCCTGGCCAGGTCCAGCAGTGGGGCGACCTGCACGAGGTCGACGGCACGTTGATCCTGTTCGAGTCGGACTTCCTCGATCGGGCCACGGCCGCTGGCGCCCATTTGAACGATGCGCACGCCCCTGTTGTCTATGAGCCGGATGATGCCGACCACCAGCGGTTGACCAGCGCCGCCGAGCACCTCTCGCACGCCTTCGCCGGCCCGGCAAGCTCCCGCTCGACGTGCGGCAGACCGTGCTACGGCACCTGCTGGCCGTACTCGTGCTCCGCCTTTCGCACCTGAGCGCACTGCCCGGCAGCTCGACGCCCGAGCCCAGCGACACCTTCCTGCGCTTCCGCGACGCGGTCGAACGGGACTTCGCCCGCACCCGCCGGCTCGAGGACTACGCCAACGCCCTCGGCTACTCCGCCCGTACGCTGTCGCGTGCCACACAGGCCGCGGCCGGCGTCAACGCCAAGGACTTCATCGACCGCCGCACCATCCTGGAAGCCAAACGGCTGCTCGCCCACAGCGACCACACCGCCGCCCAGATCGCCGCCCGGCTCGGCTTCACCAGCGCCACCAACTTCAGCAAGTACTTCCATCAGCGGGTTGGCAGCACACCGATCGCCTTCCGCGCCAGCATCCGCGGTACCAGTGTCACCGGCTTCCTCGCGAAGCCTTGAATTCTTCAGCCAACGGCCATCGTTTCGACGTGAATGATCAGATTCGAGCACGCCTACGATCTCCGCGTGCGGTGGCGCTGGATCCTCATATATGGCCTTGCCGGCCTGCTCGTGGTGGCGGCCACGGTCGGGATTTACTCGTACGGTTCCTTCTACGGCTGGTGGGCCCGCCCGACCGTGCACGACGCGCCGGCGATGAAGCCGGCGGCCGTGGAACCGATCGTGAGTGGGTTGCGCATGCCCTTCGACCTGGCCTTCCTGCCCGACGGGTCGGCGGTGGTCACCGAGCGCGAGACCGGCCGGCTGCGGAAGGTCGGCCCGGACGGGCAGCTCACCGAGGCCCGGACCATCACTGAGATCGCCCAACCAGCCGTCCAAGGCGGGCTGCAAGGCGTGGCGGTCTCCCCCTCCTACCAGCAGGATGGCTGGATCTACATCTTCCACACCACCGCGCGGGACAGCCGGATCAGCCGGCTGCGGCTGGACTCGCCAGCACCCCTCGAGCCGATCCTGACCGGCATCACCCCGGGACAGATCCACAACGGCGGGCGGATCAGGTTCGGCCCGGACGGCATGCTCTACGTGACCACCGGCGAAGCCGACGACCGTCCCCGCGCCCAGGACCGCAACGACCTGGGCGGCAAGATCCTCCGGATCACGCCAGAAGGCAAACCCGCACCGGGCAACCCGATGGCGGGCTCACCGGTCTACAGCTGGGGCTGCGCGACCCACAGGGACTCGCCTGGGACGACAAGGGCCAGCTCTACGCCTCCGAGTTCGGCCACCACAACCTCGACGAGCTGAACCGGATCGAGCCCGGCGCCAACTACGGCTGGCCGGAGGTGGAAGGCACCGGCGGGGAGCCCGAGTTCACCGACCCGATCGCGACGTGGAAACCCGCCGACGCCTCACCCAGCGGCATCACCTACTTCGACGGCCGGATCTGGGTCGCCTGCCTGCGCGGGGAGCGGCTCTACCGGATCAACACCGACGGCTCGTCGGCCGAGCAGCTGCTCACCGGCGAGTACGGCCGGCTCCGGCAGGTGACGCCGGCACCGGACGGGTCGCTGTGGGTGCTGACCAACGGCCATGCTGGCCCCGACTACGACCTGATCCTCCGAGTGACCCCGTGACAGGCGGCGGCCGGCTACGAGCCGTTCGCCCTCGGGGTGGCCCGGCGACCTGCGGCGTCTGTGGTTGATCACACCTGCTGGGTTCGCGCGTGGCTTGTTGCCCAATCGAGCGCGTAGTCGGCGACCTGTTCCCAGCCGGGCTCGACGCCGGTGAAGTGTGAGCGGTCCGGGAACTCGTAGGTCTCGGTCAGCGCCTCGGAGTTGCGGTATTTCTTCGCGTTCGCGCGGATCACCGAGGGCGGCATCAGGTGGTCCTTGCCGCCCATGATGAACAGCAGCGGCGCCCGGTCGTCCAGGTCGTAGTCGACCCAGGTCTCCTGGTGGCCCGGCTTCCAGTTGGCGATCAGGCCGTAGGCCCACACCCAGTTTCCGGGCGCCGGGATGTGGAGGCGGTCGTACGCCGCGTCGGAGTCCTCCCGACTGCTCGTGTTGGCGAACGCATAGTGGAATTGTTCCTTGGTGAAGCCCACCGCGCGGTGTCGGTTGGCCGGGTTGGCCAGGATCGGGAACAGGGACCTGATTTGGGACGGCGGGTTCACCCGCACGCCCTCCGGTGGCGCCGAGTCGATCGTTACGGCGGCGGCGCCCAACCCGCGGTTGACCAGGAGTTGGGTGAAGGTCCCGCCGAAGGAGTGGCCCATGATGATCGGCGGACGGTCCAGATGCTCGACCACGTCGCTGAGATGGTCGAGGGTTGCCGGCACGGACGCCTCGGCGATGATCTCGGGCTTTTCGCGCAGCGCCTCCACTTCGATCTCGAAGCCCGGGTAGGTCGGCACGATGACCTCATGTCCCTTCGCCCGGTAGTACTCCACCCAGCGATCCCAGCTTCGGGCGGTCATCCAAAGCCCGTGGATCAACACGATCGGCGGGGCCTTGGTCCTTGGCTCAGTCATGCTGCTCCTTTCCGATGAGGGCAGCAACAATCGTCGCAACCCTCGGACCGCGATCGCCTCACCCGGAAGGGATGAAGTCGCTGCGCTTCGGGTTCTGCCACATCCGGATGTGGCGGTGCGTTCCGGACGGGCGTCTTTCTCCGCACGCCAGCGGCGCAGAGCCGACGGGTAACAGGCACCCCGACTGACCCGGTACCGCGCCAGGTCGCTGTGGGTAGGCGACCGCTTGCCGCAGACTCCTACCGTTGCCCTTATGCCCACTGTGGACGATCTAGACTAGAACCGTCGCCTGCGAGGAAGAATCGTGCTACATGAGCGCTGCGGTCCGGTGGTCGGCATCGTCCGGCGCCGGTGGGATGTGGTCTGGCTCCCGGGCGCCCTGGTCCAGCCGGAACGGCGGGTACGCCCCGGTGAGCAGCACGATGTATGCGATCGTCCGGGTCACCCAGCGCGCCACGCCGACCAGCAGGGCGTACAGGCCGGGCGGGTGGCGTCCGGTGAACAGCAGCGCGACGCCGACGATCAGCACGGTGACGGCGACCAGGCCACCGGACACGTACACGACGGTGTCGCCGTCGTCGTACACCCGCCATCCACCGGTCAACGCCGCGACTATCAGCACGTGCGGGAACGCCAGGAGCCAGGCCACCAAGGGGCGCCAGCGCGGCAGTGGCCGCGGCGGGTCCGCGTCCAGTCCGGCCGGATAGTCGGGTACGTCGGCCAGCGCGAACGGCGGGTACCGGTCGGTGCCGAGCGCCTGGTATCCGTAGTAGCCGACGCGCCAACTCCAGCGCAGCACGCCGACGTTGAAGTCGTAGATACCCGTCGGATAGCGCCCGGTGATCAGCACCGCGACGTACGCGACCAACGTCAGGACGACGAGCACGATCCACAGCACCGCGAGAACGACGAAGTGCGGGATCAGCAGCAGCCACTTGACCAGCCACAGCCAGCGGCCCGGAGCCGGGTCGGGGTTGGCGTACAGCCGTACCGGATAGCGGTTCATGATGCCTCCCCTCCAGTACACACCTTCGCCGCCGCGATCGGGCCGGGTCAGTGCCGTAGGTCCCGTCGCGAGCGCCGTCCGGTCGCGAGCGCCGTCCGGCCCTACGGGCGGCCCCTCTCGCCTTGATACGACCAAAGGGACGACCTGCTGGGCGGCAAGGGCGCGAACCTGGCCGAGATGACCCGTCTGGGCCTTCCGGTGCCGCCGGGATTCACCATCAGCACCGAGGCGTGCCGGGCGTATCTGGCCGCCGGCGTGGTCCCGGAGGGCCTGTTCGACCAGGTCAACGCCCACCTGGGCCAGGTCGAGGGGCAGACCGGAGAGATCCTCGGCGACCCGCACGACCCGCTGCTGCTGTCCGTGCGCTCAGGCGGAAGGTTCTCCATGCCCGGGATGATGGACACGGTCCTGGACATCGGCCTGAATGATGCGAGCGTGGCCGGTCTGGCCCGGCAGAGCGGCGATCCGCGGTTCGCTTGGGACTCGTACCGCCGCCTGATCCACATGTTCGGCAAGACCGTGTGTGGGGTGCCGGGTGAGGCGTTCGAGCGGGAGCTGGACGCGCACAAGTCTCACGCGGGCGTGGCCGCGGATGCGGCAAGACCTCGCACGCCGCTGTGGTCGCGCGTGGGATGGGCAAAGACTTGCGTCTGCGGCGCCGAAGCCCTCGAGGTGGACGCGGAGGCGGTTCGGTTCACTGTGGACGGCACGGTCGTGTCCGAAGGGGACGTCGTGTCCACAGACGGCGCTACCGGGGAGGTGTTCCTCGGGGCGGTGCCGGTGCACCCGTCACCCGTGGTGCGGTACTTCGAGGGCGAGGTCACCGTTCGAGTCGATCGACGTCGCGGGCGTCGGCCGCCTGATGCGCATCGCGGTGGACGAGGGGCGGGCCGCCCGGCCCGACCTGAAGATCGGCGTGTGCGGCGAGCACGGCGGCGACCCCGACTCCATCGGTTTCTTCCACGCCATCGGCCTGGCGGCGGCGGACACGCCGGACTCCGACAGCCGGTAAGGGAGGGTCGAAGCCGATCCCCAGGTACCCGATGCCGGTACCTGGGGATCGGCGTGTACGCGGTACGTGTCACACGCTCGTCGCGAGGGTCTCGGCCAGATCCCGCCCCCACTGCCGGGCCCGCGTCGTCTCCTCGGGCTCGAGCACGTTCTGCTTCGTGACCAGGAAGCTCCGCGGTTCGGCCACCACCTCGAACCCGTGCTGCCGCAACTGGCGGGAGATGCCCTTGGACGCCCGCCCGGTCAGTACGGCCGGCGCGTCGATCCGGGTGTCGAAAGCTGCGGCCTTGGCCGCCGTTGACGCCGGCAGCGCGTGGAACCAGTCGCGCAGGCCAGGCCCTTCGGCGTCGGGGTCAAGGGTCAGCTCGCTGCCCGGCTTGCGCGCCTCGGACATGGCAGCCTCGCGGGTCCTCGCACGGCTGAGCCCGCGCACATGGGTGGGCCCGCCCACCACGACCAGGTCGGCCTCGCCCAGCGTCTGCGGGCTGGCCTGGCCCACCGGCACCACCTCCACCTGGTACGCCGTCGCGAGGCCCTCGCCGATCGCGTCGGCCACCAGGTGGGTGTTGCCGTACATCGATTCGTAGATCACCAACGCACGCATGACTCCTCCAAACTCAGGTTCCGCGGTAGCTCATGTTCGCCAGCGCGGTGTCGTCGAACCGGTAGGTCAGGTGGTCTTCGACGGCCACCACCCCGGCGACGGCGTGGGCCAGCCGCGCGGCCGCCTCGGCGGCGCTGTGCCGGTCAAGCTCTCCGACCAGCGTGACGACGCCGTCGTGCACCTCCACGCGGACGATGCCGTCCTCTACTGCCAGCACCCGGCGCAGCACTCCTTCGACGACGTCGTGCCGGATGTCCGCGTCGGGGCGCAGGTGCACCTTCAGCAGGTCGCCGCGGGTGACGATGCCGATGAGCCGACCGAGATCGTTGATCACCGGCAGGCGCTTCACCTGCTGCGCGTCCATCGTGCGGGCCGCCGCCGGGATCAGCGTGTGCGACGGCGCGGTGACCGCTGGTGTGGTCATCAACCCAGCCGCGGTCATGGCGCCGGCCTTGGCGCGTGCCGACTGCCGGCGGCGGCTCTCGAACACCCGCCGGGGCTCGGGCCGGCCGTCAGTCTCGATCTTGTAGAGCAGGTCGGCCTCGGACACGACACCGAGTACTCGCCCGACGTCGTCGACCACCGGCACCGCGCTCACGTGGCGCGCCGTCAGGACGTCGACGATCTCCCGATAGGGCGTCTGTTCTCGTACCGTGACGACGTCCTTGGTCATGACGTCGTCCACCCGCCACAGTCTCATCGTCTGCCTCGCTTCCCTGGTCATCGGCTTCTATCTCGACGCTATGGCCGAAACCGCGATCCGGGTCAGAGTCGAGGTACCGCAGGATGGGGGTCCAACGACCGTTGTCCGGGGGGCAGCCGGCCCTGGGCGGCCGTCACCTCACGGAGTGATCGTGGCCTCCCGATCTGGCCGAGCGGGGCAAGCGGATGTGGATCCGCTTCGTCCTCGTGCCCGGCCTCACCGATGCGGTGTCCAACGTGGACGCCGTAGCGCAGGTGGTTGCCGGGCTGTCCACCGTGGAACGGGTTGAGGTGCTGCCGTTTCACCGGCTCGGTGCGGGCAAGTACGCCGCCCTGGGGCTGCCGTTCCCGCTCGCGGACACCACGCCGCCGACGCCGGAACTGCTGTACCGGGTGCGGGATCAGTTCCGCGGGTACGGGCTCACGGTGTACTGACCGGTTCCGCCGCGTCGACGAGCCGGTAGCCGGTCACGATGTGCGGCTCGATGCGGATCACGCAGTCCATGGTCATCTCCACCCAAGGGTGCAGGGCCTGCTCGTACCTGGCCACCTCGCGGGAGTCGGCCACCAGGTGCGCGACGCCGGTGACCACGACGCTCCAACCGATCCGGCCGTCCGGGTCGATCGCGTCCGCCTCGTACGCCACCACGACACCCCGCCCGGAGCCCACCGCCCTGGCCAGGCCGCCGCTCAGATGGCTGCGGATGATCACGGCGCCGCCGTCGAGAATGTGGTTGACCGGCCGGATCGCCGGCAGGGCCTTGTCCGTGAAGACGATCCGGCCCACGGCGACACTGCCGAGCAGCGACAGGCACTGCTCGGCGGTCAGTTTTCGCAGGATCCTCGACGCCATCGGCCCATCATCAGGATCTCGACCGGCGGCCGGACAGGGCCAAAGGTCCCGACCACGCCCTGCCGTTGGCCCGGTCCCGAAGGTCCCGAAGCGTACGGCACCAAGCCTCTTGGAGCACGTCCTCGGCACTTGCAGGGTCGAGGTGGAAGGCCCGGACGATGCGGGCCCGGCGCACCGGAGGGCACGATGAACGGCAGCGGTTGGACGGTTGACGCGGATGGCGTGCCACAGGGACGGTGGCGCGAATGCCTGGAGGCCGCGATCGCGGCCCCTTCGGTCCACAACACCCAGCCGTGGCGCTTCCGGGTCCACGGCACCACGGTCGACGTCCTGGCCGACCACGGCCGCCGGCTGGACGTGCTCGACCCGACCGGGCGAGAGCTGCTCATCAGCGTCGGCGCGGCGGCGTTCAACCTTCGGGTGGCGATGCTGGCCCGCGGCCACGTCCCCATGCAGCACCTGCTGCCCGACGCGAACGAGCCGGACCTGGCGGCGCGCATCACCGTCGGGCCGCCCACCCGCCCGCCGGTCACAGCCGTGATGCTGGCCCAGGCGATCCCGCGCCGGCACACCAACCGGCAGCCGTTCAGCGGCATCTCCGTCCCGGCCGAGGCCCTCGCGGACCTCTGCGCCGCCGCCGAGACCGAGCAGGCCCGACTCGTGGTGCTGGACCCGGTTGCCCGCAACGCCGTCCTCGACGTCGTGCGCATCGCCGAACACCGCCGCCGGCACCAGCCCGCGTATTGGCGGGAGCTCAGTGACTGGACCCGCCCCGGCGCGGGCCGGCGCGACGGGGTGCCGCCTGAGGCGTTCGGGCCCTGGGACGCGCTGGAGACGGTGCCGATCCGGGATTTCAGCTTCGTGCGTCCGGCCCGGCGGCGCGGACCGGCACCGTTCGAGCACGCGCCGACCATCGCGGTGCTCTACACACCGGGCGACTCGCCGTACGAGTGGCTGCGTGGCGGCCAAGCCCTGGAGCGGGTGCTGCTGACGGCCACCGTTAGGGGGCTGGCGTCGACCTTGATGACCCAGCCGGTCGAGGTCCCGGACCTGCGCGCGCTGCTGCAGGACCCGGCAGGCGGGTACGCCGCCCAGGCGGTGCTGCGGTTCGGGTACGGGCCGCCGAGCGCGCCCGCACCGCGGCGGTCGCTCGATGACGTGCTGGTGCACGCCGGGCGCGGGTCGAAGGTCCCGGATTGAGCGGCACGGCGGCCCTGCCCGCGCCCATCGCGCCAGAACACGCTGTAAGCATGGCGATGACGACGGCACCGGCAGCGGCGCGTGGGCTCACCGCCCAGGTCGCGGCGGCCAGGCTCCGTGCCGACGGGCCGAACACCGTCACCGAGCCACCCCGCCGGCACCTGGCCACCCGGATCCTGCACCAGCTCACCGACCCACTCGTCGCGCTGCTGCTGGCCGCGGGGGTGGTGACTACGGCGCTGGGCGACTTTCCGGACACCGCGATCATCGCGCTCGTCGTCATTGTCAACACGGTGATCGGAGTGACCCAGGAGGTCCGCGCGGACCGGGCCATCGCCGCGCTGGACCGGATGGCCGCGCCGACCGCCCGGGTGATGCGCGACGGCGTGGACCAGGTGGTGCCGGCGGCCGACCTCGTCCGCGCAGACCTCGTCCACCTGGAGCCTGGCGACGTGATCCCGGCCGACCTGCGGCTGGACGCCGCGCACCGACTCCAGGTGGACGAGGCCGCGCTGACCGGCGAATCGGTCCCGGTGCACCGCGGTGCCGGCGATGAGGCGTTCGCCGGCACGGTCGTGGTCACCGGGCGCGGCGTGGGCACGGTGGTCCGCACCGGCCCGGCAAGCGCCCTGGGGCGCATCGCGACCCTGGTCGCCACGACCAGGCCCGGGCCGACACCGCTGCAGCGCCGGCTGACCGCCCTCGGCCGGGTGCTCGGTCTCACCGCGGTGGTCCTGTCCGCCGTCGTGCTCGTGCTCGGTCTGGCCGCGGGCCGACCCCTGGTGGACATGGCGATCACCGCGGTCAGTCTGGTCGTCGCGGCGGTCCCGGAGTCGCTGCCCGCGGTGGTCACACTCGCGTTGGCGCTGGGCGCCCGCCGGATGGCCGGTCTGCGGGCGATCCCCCGCCGGCTGCACGCGGTGGAGACGCTCGGCTCGGTCACCGTCGTGGCCTCCGACAAGACCGGCACGCTGACCGAGGGCCGGATGGCCGTCCAACGTGCGGTCACCGCCGGCGGCGAGCACTACCGGGTACGCGGCCAGGGGTACGCCCCGTACGGGGAGCTGCGCGACGCCGCCGACACCTGCACAGTGGAGCCCGGATCGTCGCTACGCGATCTGGCCCGGGCGGCGACGCTGTGCAGCGACGCCACGCTCGCCCCACCCGGTGACGATCGCCCACAGTGGACCGCCGTTGGCGACCCCCTGGAGGCCGCCCTGGTGGCGTTCGCGGCCCGCAGCGGCCTCGACCCGGCCGCCGAGCGCGCCGCCTGGCCGCGCGTGGCCGAGGAACCGTTCGAGCAGGAGACCCGGCGGATGGTGACGGTGCACCGCCACCCGGACGGCGGCTACCTGGTGGTCTGCAAGGGCGCGCCGGAGTCGGTGCTGGCGAGCCCGTTCCTCGACGACGTACCGGCGGACGCCCTGCCGCAGGCCCAGCGGCTGGCGGAGGAAGGGCTGCGCGTCCTCGCGGTCGCCACCGCGGTCGTACCCGCCCTGCCGGATCCGCGGACCGTGCGCGGGCTGCGCCTGGTCGGCCTGGTGGCGGTCGGCGACCCGGTACGGGAGACCGCACCGCACATCGCCGCGGCGTTTGGCGAGGCCGGTATCCGGCTCGTCCTGATCACTGGGGACCACGCCGCCACGGCCGCGGCGATCGGTGGGCGGCTGGGCATCTGGGCCGCGGGCGACGCGGTCGCCCGCGGCGATGACGGGGCGATCGACCCGCGCACCGCCGACGAGGTACGGGTGTTCGCGCGGATCCAGCCGGAGCAGAAGCTGGACATCGTCACCGCCTTGCAGGCTCGGGGGCACGTCGTGGCGATGACCGGAGACGGGGTCAACGACGCACCGGCCCTGCGCCGCGCGGACATCGGCGTGGCCATGGGCGGCGGCACCGAGGTCGCCCGGCAGGCCGCCGACCTGGTGCTCGTCGACGACAACCTGGCCACGGTAGGTACCGCGGTCCGGGAGGGTCGCCGCATCTACGACAACATCCGCCGCTTCCTGCGCTACGGGCTGTCCGGCGGCCTGGCCGAGATCCTGGTGATGCTGCTCGGTCCGGCGTTCGGGCTGGCGGTGCCGCTGCTGCCGGCCCAGATCCTCTGGGTCAACCTGCTCACCCACGGCGTTCCCGGGGTGGCGCTGGGCGCGGAGCCGGCCGAGCCGGGCACCATGCGCCGGGCGCCGCGCTCGCCGCAGGAGTCGGTGCTCGGCGCCGGGCTGTTGCGGGCCGTGCTGCTCACCGGAGGGCTGCTCGCCGCGGTCGTGCTCGGCGCCGGGATCGCCGCCGACGCGCTGGACCGGCCCTGGCAGTCGATCGTCTTCGTCGTGCTCGGCCTCGCCCAACTCGGCGTCGCGCTGGCCGTCCGGGCGTCGCGTACGCCGATCAAGGACCCGCGTACGCCGATCAAGGTCTTGTCCGCCGATCAAGGGCAAACGGTCGTGGATTGGAGATCAAACCACAGCCGTTCGCCCATGATCGACGGGGAAATCCATGATCGACGCGCCGGGGTACGGCGCTGGCGTGGCCGCCCGCGCAATCCCGCGCTGCTGGCAGCGGTGGGGGTGTCGGCGTTGCTGCAGGTCGCGGGCGTGCTGTTGCCGCCGCTGCGCGAACTGCTGGGCACCGAGCCATTGACCGCCGCCGAGCTGGTGGCCTGCGCGGCGGTCGCGACGCTGCCCGGACTCACGCTCCGGCTGAGCGGTTTCGGACACCACCGCCCGCCCGGGCGGTCACGATGAGGCTGACTAAGGAGTTGAGGCAGATGACCACAGCCGAGCGTCCGGCCGCCGCGGTGCTCGCCGAGGCCGCCGCCGCGGCCGGGTACGCACCGTCGGTGCACAACACGCAACCATGGCGCTGGCGCGTGACCACGGACGCGTTGGACCTGATCGCGGTGCGGGACCGGCAGCTGCGGGTCGCCGACCCGGACGGGCGGCTGCTGACCATCAGCTGCGGCGCCGCCCTGCACCACGCCCGGGTCGCACTGGCGACCGAAGGCCGGGCGCCCGACGTCACCCGGATGCCGGACCCCGCCAACCCGGACCACCTGGCTCGGATCACCATCGGCGAGCGCACCCCGGTGACCCCGCAGGCCATGCGCCTGTTCCAGGCCGCGCGACTGCGACACACCGACCGGCGGCCGGTCAGCGACACACCCGTCGGGCCAGCCGCGATCGAGGAGATCCGGCGCACGGTCCACACCGAGGGCCTGGAACTGCACGTGCTCACCACCGATCAGGTCCTCGACCTGGCCGCCGCCGCGTCCCACGCCGACAAGGCGGAGACCGAGGACGAGCAGCAGCGCACCGAACTGGCGTACTGGATCGGCGGCGACCGGCCCGACGGCACCGGCGTCCCGGACGCGGTGATCCCCAGTCGCGCGCCGGAGACCACCGTGCCCGGTCGTGATTTCGTCCGGGCCGGCACGCTGTCTGTCGGCGCCGGCCACGACCGGGCCGCCGTCTACGCGATGCTGTACGGCCCCGGCGACGAACCAGCCGACTGGCTGCGCGCCGGCGAGGCACTGTCGGCCAGCTGGCTCGCCGCGACCGAACAGGGCCTGACCGTGCTGCCGTTCAGCTCGGTCATCGAACTGCCCGCCACCCGCGAGGCGCTGCGCCGCGTCATCAGCGGTATCGGCTACCCGTACCTCGTACTGCGCCTCGGCCTCGCCGACCCGGACGTGGCCGGACCGCCACACACCCCACGCTTGCCCGGCGCCCAGACCATCGACGTCGTCACCGGCTGACCGGCAACCAGGGCCCAGGAGGAACGCCATGACCGCCTGAGGGGACCGGCGGCCGCCCGGGTCGGGACCTTGGACCCTCGTCAACGTTTCGACAACCGACTGGAATGGATCACGGCATTCCGGTTGCGACCGCGCTTCCCGTGCATCAACGTGGTCAGAAGGTCACAAACTGAGGGATTTGAGGCGTATGTCTGAGTCGGCTGGCGCGGCGGGGCGGGCTCTGCTCCGCGTGGGTGGGCTGGTCCGTCGGGCGCAGGTGTCCCCGGACGGACGCGCCCTGTACCAGATCGGTGGGCGCCAGGCGGACGCGTTCTACCGGGACCGGTGGTCCTACGACAAGGTGGTGCGCTCCACGCACGGGGTGAACTGCACCGGGTCCTGCTCCTGGAAGGTGTACGTCAAGGACGGCATCATCACCTGGGAGCAGCAGCAGACCGACTACCCGTCGGTCGGCCCGGACCGGCCGGAGTACGAGCCGCGTGGTTGCCCGCGTGGCGCGGCGTTCTCCTGGTACACCTACTCCCCCACCCGGGTGCGCTACCCGTACGCCCGGGGCGTGCTGGTGCAGATGTACCGGGAGGCCAAGGCGCGCCTCGGCGACCCGGTGGCGGCCTGGGCGGACATCCAGGCCGACCCGGAGCGGCGCCGGGTGTACCAGAAGGCGCGCGGCAAGGGCGGCCTGGTCCGGATCTCGTGGGACGAGGCGCAGGAGATCGTCGCGGCGGCGCACGTGCACGCCATCAAGGAGTACGGCCCCGACCGGGTGGCCGGGTTCTCCCCGATCCCGGCGATGTCGATGGTCTCGCACGCGGTCGGGGCACGGTTCATCTCGCTGATCGGCGGGACCATGCTGTCGTTCTACGACTGGTACGCGGACCTGCCGGTGGCCTCGCCGCAGATGTTCGGCGACCAGACCGACGTGCCCGAGTCCGGGGACTGGTGGGACGCCGCCTACCTGATCATGTGGGGCTCCAACGTGCCGGTGACCCGTACCCCGGACGCGCACTGGATGGCGGAGGCCCGCTACCGCGGCCAGAAGGTCGTGGTCGTCTCGCCCGATTACGCCGACAACGTGAAGTTCGCCGACGAGTGGCTGCCCGCCCAGCCCGGCACCGACGGCGCCCTCGCGATGGCGATGGGACACGTCATCCTCAAGGAGTTCTTCGTCGAGCGGACCACGCCGAGGTTCGCCGACTACGTGAGCCGGTACACCGACCTGCCGTACCTGATCACGCTGGAGCCGGTGGACGGCGGCGGCTACCGGCCGGGCAAGTTCCTCACCGCCGCGGACCTGGGCGAGGACGGGAAGGCGGCCGCGTTCCGGCCGGTGATGTGGGACTCCGGCGCGGACGGGCCGGCGGTGCCGGGCGGCTCGCTCGGGCACCGGTTCGGCGCCACCGGCATGGGCCGGTGGCACCTGGACCTGGACGGCATCGAGCCGCGGCTCAGCTGCGCCGGCGGCGCCGCGGTCGAGGTGGTGTTGCCGCGCTTCGACACGGACCCACCGGAGGTGCTGCGCCGCGGGGTGCCGACCGCCGAGGTCGCCGGCCGGCTGGTCACCACCGTCTACGACCTGATGCTGGCCCAGTACGGCGTGGCCCGGCCGGGACTGCCCGGGCGCTGGCCATCGTCCTATGAGGACGGTTCGGAGCCGTACACGCCGGCGTGGCAGGAGCCGATCACCGGGGTGCCGGCGGCCGCCGTGGCCCGGGTCGCCCGGGAGTTCGCGGACAACGCCGAGCGCTCCGGCGGCCGTTCGATGATCCTCATGGGCGCCGGCACCAACCACTGGTTCCACTCCGACACCATCTACCGGGCGATGCTGGCGCTGACCACGCTGACCGGCTGCCAGGGCGTCAACGGCGGTGGCTGGGCGCACTACGTCGGGCAGGAGAAGTGCCGGCCGGTGACCGGCTGGGCGCACCTGGCGTTCGGGCTGGACTGGTCCCGGCCGCCCCGGCAGATGATCGGCACCGGGTACTGGTACCTGCACACCGACCAGTGGCGCTACGACCAGTACAGCGCCGGGGCGCTGGCCTCGCCGCTGGGCGAGGGCCGCTTCGCCGGCCGGCACACGGCGGACCTGCTGGCCCAGTCGGCGCGGCTGGGCTGGATGCCCAGCATGCCCACCTTCGACCGCAACCCGCTCGACGTGGCCGACGAGGCCCTCGCCGCCGCCCCGGACGATCCCGCCACACACGTCGCCGACTCCGTAAAGGACGGCCGGCTCGGCTTCGCCTGCCAGGACCCGGACACGCCGCGGAACTGGCCCCGGGTGCTGACCGTGTGGCGGGCCAACCTGCTCGGCTCGTCGGCCAAGGGCAATGAGTACTTCCTGCGCCACCTGCTCGGCACCGACGCCTCGCTACGCGCGGCCGAAGCCCCGCCGGACAAGCGGCCGCGGGACGTGGTGTGGCGGGACGAGGCGCCCGAGGGCAAGCTCGACCTGCTGCTGTCGCTGGACTTCCGGATGACCTCCACGACCCTCTTCTCCGACGTGGTGCTGCCGGCCGCCACCTGGTACGAGAAGCACGACCTCAACACCACCGACATGCACCCGTTCATCCACGCGTTCACGCCGGCGATCAGCCCGCCCTGGCAGACCCGCACCGACTTCGCCGCGTTCCACGGCATCGCCCGCGCGTTCGCCACATTGGCCGGTGCGCACCTGGGCGTGCGCAAGGACCTCGTGGCTGCCCCGCTGCTGCACGACACTCCGGATGCGATGGCGACGCCGCACGGGGTGGTGCGGGATTGGGCGGACGGTGGCACCATGCCGAAATTCGTCGTGGTGGAGCGCGACTACGGCGCCATCGCCGACAAGATGGCCACGCTCGGCCCGCTGCTGGATCGACTGGGCACCACGACCAAAGGAGTCACGGTCGACGTCAACCCGGAGGTCGAGCAGCTCGGCAGGATCAACGGCACGGTCGACGGCCGGCCACGGCTGGACACCGACATCCGCGCCTGCGAGGCCATTCTCGCCCTCTCCGGCACCACCAACGGGCGGGTCGCCACCGAAGGCTTCCGGTTCCTGGAACACCGCACCGGACAGCGGCTGGCCGACCTGGCCGCCGAGCACGAGGGCAAGCAGATCCGCTTCGCCGACACCCAGTCCCGGCCGGTGCCGGTCATCACCAGCCCCGAGTGGTCCGGCAGCGAACACGGCGGTCGCCGCTACTCGCCGTTCACCATCAACGTCGAACGGCTCAAGCCCTGGCACACCCTCACCGGCCGGCAACACTTCTACCTCGACCACGACTGGATCGCCGAACTCGGCGAACAGCTCCCGGTGTTCCGGCCACCGCTGGACATGCACAAGCTGTTCGGTGAGCCGCGGTTGGGGCGCAACGGGGAGCTCGAGCTGACGGTGCGGTACCTGACGCCGCACTCGAAGTGGTCCATCCACTCCGAGTACCAGGACAACCTCATCATGCTGACGCTGTCCCGGGGCGGGCCGACGATCTGGATGAGCGAGGCCGACGCCGCGAAGATCGGCGTCCGGGACAACGAGTGGATCGAGGCCGTCAACCGCAACGGCGTCGTGGTCTGCCGCGCCGTGGTGAGCCACAAGATGCCCGAGGGCACCGTCTACATGTACCACGCCCAGGAACGCGTCATCGACGTACCGAAGGCGGAGACGTCCGGGCGCCGCGGCGGCATCCACAACTCGCTGACCCGGCTGCTCATCAAGCCCAGCCACCTGATCGGCGGGTACGCCCAGCTGTCGTTCGCCTTCAACTACCTCGGCCCGACCGGCAACCAGCGCGACGAGGTGACCGTGATCCGCCGCCGTTCCCAGTCGGTTTCTTATTAGGGAGCACTGTGTGATGCGGCGTTCGACCGGAGGTCGACCATGAGAATCATGGCCCAGATGGCGATGGTGATGAACCTCGACAAGTGCATCGGCTGCCACACCTGCTCGGTGACCTGCAAGCAGGCGTGGACCAACCGCTCCGGCGTCGAGTACGTCTGGTTCAACAACGTGGAAAGCCGGCCCGGGCAGGGCTACCCGCGCACGTACCAGGACCAGCAGCGGTGGCAGGGCGGCTGGGTCCGCACCCGCCGCGGTCGGCTCAAGCCCCGCTCCGGCGGCCGGATCAAGCGACTGCTGTCCATCTTCGCCAACCCCAAGCTGCCGTCCATTCAGGACTACTACGAGCCCTGGACGTACGACTACGAGCACCTGATCACCGCGCCCGCCAGCGACGACACCCCGGTCGCCCGGCCCAAGTCGCTGCTCACCGGCCGAGACACCAAGGTCACCTGGTCGGCCAACTGGGACGACTCGCTGGCCGGCGGCAACCAGATCGCGGCCGGCGACCCGGTGCTCGCCCAGGTGTCCGACCGGGTACGCCAGGAGTACGAGAAGGCGTTCCTGTTCTTCCTGCCGCGCATCTGCGAGCACTGCCTGAACCCCTCGTGCGCGGCGTCCTGCCCGTCCGGCGCGATCTACAAGCGCGCCGAGGACGGCATCGTCCTGGTGGACCAGGACCGCTGCCGGGGCTGGCGGATGTGCGTGACCGGCTGCCCGTACAAGAAGGTGTACTTCAACCACCGCACCGGCAAGGCGGAGAAGTGCACGTTCTGCTTCCCGCGCATCGAGATCGGCCAGCCGACGATCTGCTCGGAGACCTGCGTGGGCCGGCTGCGCTACATCGGCCTGATGCTGTACGACGCGGACGCGGTCGCCCGCGCCGCCGCCACCGAGCACGAGACCGACCTGTACGCCGCGCAGCGCTCGGTCTTCCTCGACCCGCGCGACCCCGCGGTCGTGGCGCAGGCGCAGCGCGCCGGCATCCCGGACGACTGGATCGACGCCGCCGCCCGCTCACCCGTGTGGGACCTCATCATGCGGTACGAGGTCGCGCTGCCCCTGCATCCGGAGTACCGCACGATGCCGATGGTCTGGTACATCCCGCCGCTGTCCCCGGTGGTCGACGTGCTGCGCGACACCGGTCACGACGGCGAGGACGCCACGAACCTGTTCGGCGCGGTCGACGCGCTACGCATCCCGACCGACTACCTGGCCGGCCTGTTCACCGCCGGCGACCCGGCACCGGTCACCGCGGTGCTGCACCGGCTCGCCGCCATGCGCGCCTACCAGCGGCGGATCAACCTGGGCGAACCGCGGGACGAGTCCATCGCCGCCGCCGTCGGCATGACCGGCGCCGACATCGACGACATGTACCGCCTGCTCGCGATCGCCAAGTACGAGGAACGGTACGTGATCCCGGCCGCACACGCCGAAGACGCGCACCACCTCGAAGCGCTCGGCACCGAGTGCCCGGTCGGCACATCCGGCCCCTTCGGGGAGGCGTCCGGCGGGCCCGCGCCGATCTCCGTGGAGACCTTCCACGCGCAGCGTTCACGCCAGACGGCGGACACGCCGGCCCGCGTCAACCTGCTCAACTGGGACGGCAAGGGCCGGCCCGAAGGGCTCTTCCCGCCCCGCGAGGACGACCGATGAACGCCACGCAGCGGGCCGTCGCCGCCCGCGCGGCATCCCTGCTGCTGCGGTACCCCGACGCCGACGTCCTCGCCACACTGCCGACCCTGCGCGCGGCGCTCGACGACCTGCCGGAGCCGGTTGCCGGTCCATTGAGGACACTGGCCGCCCATCGCGCTGATACCGACCCGGGCCGGCTCACCGCCGGCTACGTGGAGCTGTTCGACTTCCGCCGCCGCTACTGCCTGCACCTGACCTACTACACCGCCGGCGACACCCGGCGCCGGGGGGAGGCGCTGGTGCTGTTCGCCGCCGCGTACAAGGCCGCCGGCCTCACGGTCGTCGACGGCGAACTGCCCGACTACCTGCCGGCGGTGCTGGATCTGGCCGCGCTGCACGACGGCGGCTGGCGGCTGCTGCGCGAGAACCGGGTCGGCCTGGACCTGCTCGCCGAGGCGCTCACCGCGCAGAAATCCGAGTACCGGCACGCAATCGAGGCCGTACGGGCCATGCTCCCGCCCGCCCAGCCCGGTGACATCACTGCCGCCGCCCGCCTGGCCCGCACCGGCCCGCCCGCCGAGCTGGTCGGCCTGGAGCCGTACGGAGTCGCCCGATGAACGTGCTGCTGTGGGTCGTGTACCCGTACCTGTCCATCGCGGTGCTGGCCGGCGGCACCATCTGGCGTTACCGCTACGACAAGTTCGGCTGGACCACCCGCTCGTCCCAGTTGTACGAGACGGCCGTGCTGCGCTGGGGCAGCCCGTTGTTCCACTTCGGCGTGCTGATGGTCCTCATCGGACACATCGGTGGGCTGGTGATCCCCACATCGTGGACCGAGGCGGTCGGCATCAGCGAGGACACCTACCACCTGATGGCCGTGTTCATCGGCACCGTGGCCGGCTTCTGCACGCTGATCGGCCTGGCCATCCTCATCGCCCGGCGCCGGCTCACCGGCCCGGTCTTCGCCGCCACCACCAAGAACGACAAAGCCATGTACGTCGTGCTGGCCGCGGTGATCGTGCTCGGCCTCTGGGCCACCGTGCGCGCCAACGTCGCCGGCCACGGCTACGACTACCGGGAAACCATCTCACCCTGGTTCCGTTCGCTGTTCTACTTCAGCCCGGACCCGGACGTGATGGCCGGCGTGCCGCTCGGCTTCCAGATCCACATCGTCGCCGCGTTCGCACTGTTCGCGTTCTGGCCGTTCACCCGCCTGGTGCACGCGTTCAGTGCCCCCGTCGGCTACCTCACCCGCCCGTACGTGGTGTACCGCAGCCGCGAGGCCCGCCCCGGGCTGCGGGCCGCCCGGCGCGGCTGGGACACCCCACCCACCCTGCGAGGCAGGCGATGACCACCACCGCGAACCGGAACCTGGTGCTGGCCACCGCCGGGTTCCTGGTCAACTTCTGGGCCTGGGCGCTGCTCGGCCCGCTCGGCCCCGGCGTGAAGGAACGCCTCGACCTCAGCTTCGCCGCCCAGTCCCTGCTCGTCGCCGTCCCTGTCGTCGTCGGCTCGGTCGGTCGGATCCCCGTCGGCGCGCTGACCGACCGGTTCGGTGCCCGGATAATGTTTCCGGCCGTCAGCCTCGTCACCATCGCACCGGTGCTCACACTGGCCTGGGTGCAGGACTCCTACGCCGCGATGATCGTGGCCGGGTTCTTCCTGGGCATCGGCGGCACCGCCTTCGCCGTCGGCGTACCCCTGGTCTCCGGCTGGTACCCACCGGCCCGCCGCGGCTTCGCCCTCGGCGTGTTCGGCGTCGGCATGGGCGGCACCGCCATCTCCAACTTCACCACCGTTCGGTTGTCGGACGCATACGGCGCCAAGACCCCGTTCCTCCTCGTCGCCGCCATCCTCGCCGGCTACGCCGTCGTGGCGTGGCTGTTCATCCGCGACAACCCGAACCGGCAACGCCCGACCGGCTCGGCCGTTGCCCGCCTCACCGAGGTAGCTCGACTCACCGTCACCTGGCAGCTGTGCGCCCTCTACGCCGTCGGCTTCGGCGGGTTCGTCGCCTTCAGCGTCTACCTACCCGCCTACCTGCGCACCACGTACGACCTGTCCACCAACGACGCCGCCCTGCGCACCGCCGGGTTCGTGGTCCTCGCCGTCATCGCCCGGCCCACCGGCGGCTGGCTGTCCGACCGGTTCCACCCCGTACCAGTGCTCGTCTGGTGCTTTTCCGGCACCGCCCTGTTCGCCGTCGTCCAGGCGTTCCAACCGCCGCTCATCCCGCTCGGCACCATCGCTTTCCTCGCCATGGCCGCGCTGCTCGGCGCCGCCAGCGGTGCCGTCTTCGCCCTCGTCGGCAAGATCGCCCCCGCCGACAAGGTCGGCACCGTCACGGGCCTGGTCGGCGCCGCCGGCGGGCTCGGCGGCTTCGTCCCGCCGCTGGTCATGGGCTGGGTGTACGGCGTCGAAGGCTCGTATGCCATCGGCCTGATGCTGCTGTCCGACGTCGCCCTCGCCGCCGCCGTCTACACCGCCGTCAAAATGGCCGGCCTAGCCCGGAGTCTGCCGAGTCGAGGCTAAGCCTCGCTTGCGACATTCTCGGGATCAGCGCAGGGTCGTGCCCCACGGGCCCATGCCCCGCACTCTGGTCGGGCTTATCCGGATCACGTAGCCCTGCGGCGGGTTGGGCATCGGTGGAAACTCCGTGCCCGGACCGATGTACCGCTGCGCGAGGTGCCTGAGCAAGGCCGGCGCGCCGCCCTCGTCAACGCGAGCAGTGCCCTCGACAACCAGATAGTGCTGCATTCCGTACTGGTCGCCCTCGGCCTCGATGGACAGCGACACGCGGGGATCACGGCGGATGTTGCGGACCTTCTGATCGACCGCGAGCTTGCCGACCACGATCTCCCCGTCTTCGAGCCCGACCCAGACACACGTCACGTGCGGGCTGCCGTCCACGTTGACCGTCACCAGATGAGCCAGACGTCCGGACTCGATCACCGCTCGGGCCGCCGCCGGAATGTTGACCACCGCGATCGCCTCCCTACCCGAACAGTAGCCGCCGGCTACTCGGCGGACGGCCCAAACGCGGACGACACAGCGGCGCACACGGCGCCCACCACTCACCGCCGTGACTTCAGCAGATTCGGGGCAGCTGCTCACCGACAAGCATGTCGACGATGCGCGACGGCCCGCCGCGGTTGTCCGCCGCTCAGAACTCGAACACCACGCGGGCGGTGACCTTGCCCGCGAGCACGTCCTCGATGGCCTGGTTGACGTCCTCCAGCTTGCGGGTCTGCAGCTCCACCTTGGTACGCCCGGCGGCGTGCAGCGCGAACACCTCGGCCAGATCCTGGCGGGTGCCGACGATGGACCCAATCACCGACAGTCCACCCAGGACGGTCTCGAAGATCGGCAGCCGCATCGTGTTGTCCTTCGGCAGGGACACGAGCACGAGCCGGCCACCGCGGCGCAGCGAGGCGTGCGCCTGCTCCAGCACGGTCGGCGATGCGGCCAGCACGACCGCCACGTCTGCGCCGCCCAGCGCCTTGATAGCCGCGACCGGGTCGCTCTGCTTGGCGTTGACCACGTGGGCCGCGCCGAGCTCGCGCGCAAGCGCCAGCTTCTCCTCCGTCACATCGACGGTGATGGTGTCGCCACCGAAGATCTGGGCGTACTGCTGGGCCATGTGTCCCAGGCCGCCGATCCCGAAGATCGCCACCCGCTCGGTGGGGCGCACGCCGGCCACCTTGATCGCCTTGTACGTGGTGACACCGGCGCAGGTCAGCGGCGCGGCTTCGAGGGGGCTGACCCCGTCCGGCACCTTCACCACGTGCCGGGCATACGCGACGGCGTACTCGGCGTGACCGCCGTTCATACCGTATCCGGTGTTCTTCTGCGACTCGCACAGCGTCTCGCGGCCGCTGACGCAGTAGTCGCACACCCCGCAGGCGTACCCGAGCCACGGGATCGCTACGCGGTCACCGACAGCGACCTGCGTCACGCCGGGGCCGGTCTGCTCGACGATGCCGACGCCCTCGTGGCCCGGGATCAACGGCAGGCTCGGCTTGACCGGCCAGTCGCCCCGCGCGGCGTGGATGTCGGTGTGGCACAGCCCGCTGGCCTCGATCCGGACCAGCACCTGCCCGGCACCCGGCTCGGGTACCGGCAGTTCCTGGATCTGCAGCGGCGCCTCGAAGCTGGTGACGACCGACGCTCTCATGGTTCCTCCTCCACCGTTCTGTTCACGCCAAGCGTCGTCGCGGGGCGCGACGCCGGTCAGGGCCACTGGTACCGGCGATGCGGGCCTAACAGCACGTCCTGATCGGGTCCTTTGCGTCACAGGCCCGGCCCTGCGGATGCCTGGTGAAGGCGGTGTGCCTGGCCGGTCGGGACGTGTGGCCCTGCACGGGCGCCGGCCACAACCGGAAGTCTGGTTGGCACGAACCTCCGGCCCACTGCCTGGCTAGAGGCCATTGCCGTCGTCCGCGAGGTCGGCGTGATGGCGAGGTGAGTAGGAATGATCAGGACCTTCGTAGACGCGGATCTGCGCACCGCCGTAGCGGCCGCCGTCCGTGCACCGTCGCTGCACAACAGCCAACCGTGGCGCTTCCGGCTGCGTGACGGTGCCATCGAGGTACGCGTTGACAGCAGCCGGCCGGTGCCGTCCACCGGGCCGGGTATCGCCGCCGACTGGGCGGTGAACATCGCGTGCGGCGCGGCCACGTTCAACATGCGCCTCGCCCTCGCCGTACGCGGCACACCCGCCCGGGTACGGCTGCGGCCGTACCCCGAAGAACCGGATGTGATCGCGAGCCTGACACCGGGCACGCCGCGCCCGGCGGCTCCAGCGGAGCAGATCCTGTTCGCGGTCATCCCCCGCCGGCACAGCAACCGGCTGCCGTTCTGGCCCGACCCCGTCACAGGTCATTCGCGGTGGCGGCTGACCGAGGCCGCGCAGGCCGAAGGCGCCTGGCTGGAGCTGGTGACCGGAACAGCGGCCGTCGAGGCCCTCGGGCAGCTGGCGCACAGCGCCAACCGGACGCTGAGCCGCGACCCGCAATACCGGGCCGACATCGCCCGGTGGACACGGCAGGAGCAGGCGCCGGACGGCGTGCCCGCCTTCGCCGGCGGCCCGATCGCCGAACCGCAGGACCTGCTGCCGCAGCGGCCGTTCGGGGAACTGCCGCGCGCTCCCGGCCGGGACTTCGAGCCCGAACCGCTGCTGGGCGTGCTCGGTACCCCGGGTGACACCGTCTTTGACCAGATCACCGCCGGGCAGGCCCTGCAACGCGTCCTGCTCACCGGCACCGAGGCCGGCCTCGCCGCGTCGATGCTCTCCCAGCCGATCGAGGTGCCCACCGTCCGGGAACAGCTCCGCCAGGCGATCAGGCGGGCCGGCAGCCCGCAGATGGTCCTGCGCATCGGCTTCGGCCAGCCCGGCTGGCCAACGCCCCGGCGCGACGTCGACGACGTCATCGACGCCCCATAGAGGTGGTGGCGTGCAGACCCACCATGGCAGGCCAAGGAGGATGCCATGACTGACAGACCCATCGTCGTGGGATACGACGACTCCGCCGGAGCTCAGGCCGCGCTGCAGTGGGCCGTGGAGGAGGCATCCCGCACCGGCCCAAGACTCCATCTGGTGTACGCGATCGAATGGCCCGCCCACCCCGACATCGGCGTGTTGGGCCGCGCCAAGGAGGTGGTGGATACAGCCGCTGGCGCGGCCCGCGCGGTGCGTCCAGGCATGCGCATCACCACCGAGGTGGTGGACACCGCGGCCACGCCGGCGCTGATCGAGCAATCCCGCAACGCCCGGCTGGTCGTGCTCGGCCACCGCGGCCGCGGAGGCTTCCCCGGCCTGCTGTTGGGGTCGGTTGCCATCACGGCGACGGCGCACGCGCACTGCCCAGTGGTGGTCGTGCGACCACGGCAGCCGATGACCCGTCCCAACACCCCGGTCGTCGTCGGCGTCGACAGCTCGCCGGAGTCTCTGCTGGCGCTCGCCTTCGCCATGCAGGAGGCGGCCGCCCACGCGGTGGCTCTCATCGCCATCCACGGCTGGACGCCGGACCCGGCGGGCCGGCACACCGAGATGAAGTCCGCCGCGCGTTCCGCACTGACCGCGATGGTGAACCCTTGGCGGGAGAAGTACCCCGACGTACCGGTCGCCACGCGGCTGACCACCGACGGGGTCGCGAACGCCCTGATCTCCGCGTCGAACGACGCCCAGCTCGTCGTGGTCGGATCCCGCGGCCGCGGCGGTTTCGGCGGGCTGCTGCTCGGCTCGGTCAGCCAGCAACTGCTGCACCACGCCGCCTGCCCGGTGGCGGTGCTCCGGCACGTCGCCCACGACGCCCCCGACGAATCACCGCCGTGGTGGCAGGCTCGTTAACCGCCGAAGAAGCCCTCGACTGCGCCTGCGGCCTCTACCTGAGCGACCCCACCCCCTGGCGACCGGCCAACTGGCGGGCCACTTCCTCGTCCCACTCGTCGTAGTCAGTCAGGAAGCCTTCCGCGTCGACGTGGACCTGCGTGGTGCCGATGGTGGTGACGGCATGGCTACTCAGCTGTCAGGTCGTGCGGGCCCGCGACCCGTTCAGCGGGTGAACGCGGCCAGGTGATGCTGCGAGGCCATCAGCAGGCGCTGGTAGACCAGTTCTCGACCTTCTCCCCGACACCGAGCGCCTCTCGCAGGGAGGCGTTGCCTTCGCCGAGGTACTTGCCGTAGGTGGCCTGCACGTCGGCGCTGGCGAACTGCCCGGCCGCCTTTGCCGGCGGTGGGGTCGGCGATGCCGTACCGGTCGAGCAGCGTCCGCACCGCGGCCAGGTGCCGGGTCTCGGCGGCAGCGATCCGGTCGAAGACATCCGCGTCGTACCTGCCGCCAAACGCCTGGTATAGGTCGTGGGCCAACTTCTCCTCCTCGGCCATCGCGGCGAGGGTGGTCCTCTGCGCCCCGGTCAGCGTGCCGGACGGGACGTCGGTCGCCCATAGGCACGTGCCACCGCCCCAGCCCATGCCGGCGCTGTCGCCGCCGCGCATACCCATGCCGTTGGCCCCACCGTGCATGCCGTAGCCGGGCATCGATGCCGTTGCGGCTGCCGGCCCGGCTGGTCCCGGACCGGCCCACGCCGGCGCCAGCACCGAAACCGCGCCGGCACCGACCACACCCGCGGCGAGCACCGCGGCCTGGGTCAGACCAGAGTCGAAGACGCACGACGCCGGGTCGCCGACCACGTCGCGGGACACCAACGGACGCTCCGAGTAGCGCAGCACACCGGCCAGGTCCCGGTCCGCGGCTGCCGCGAACGCGTCGTTCACCTCGGCGGCCGTGACCGGGACGGCAAGCTCGCACGTCAGGTCGCAGATCGAGCCGTCTTCCACCGGTACGCGCAGCGCGACACCGTCGAGCCGGCCGGCGACCTCCGGCAGTACCAGACCGATGGCCTTCGCCGCGCCGGTGCTGGTGGGGATGATGTTGACGGCCGCGGACCGGGCCCGGCGCGGATCCTTGTGCGGCGTGTCCAGCACGGCCTGGTCGTTGGTGTACGCGTGCACCGTGGTCAGGAAGCCCCGGGTGAGGCCGAACGCCTCGTGCAGCACCTTGACCATCGAGGCGGCGCAGTTGGTCGTGCACGCGGCCGCGGACAGCACCTGCTGCCGGGGGTGGTAGGCGGCGCCGTTCACGCCGAGCACGATCGTGGCGTCCACGTCCTTGCCGGGAGCCGAGATCAGCACCCGTTGTGCGCCGGCCTTGAGGTGGCCGGCCGCGGCGTCCCGGGTGCGCAACCTGCCGGTGGCCTCGATGACCAGGTCGACACCCAGGTCCGACCAGGCAGCCGCTCCGGCTCGCGCTCCTGGAAGGTCAGCACCCGGCGCCCGTCCACCGTGATGGCCGAATCGTCGTGTGTGATGCCGGCGTTCAACCGCCCGAAGGTGTGCGGCACGCGAGGTCGGCACCCAGGGGCGAAGGTCCCGCCAACAGGTTGCGCAGGACCCTGCCCGCCCCGTCGCCCGCGGAGCAGCGTGGAGGTGTGGCGCCCGCCGGGTAGAGGGCGGAGCCACCGACACCGGAGAGGTACGCCGTGGTCCCCGGGACCACAAGACCCACCGTCGCCAAGACGTTGTATCCGGTGCCGGTGGTTCCGTACACGCAGGGTCCGGCGGGCGCCGCCGGCCTGGTCGTGAGGGGTGAGCGCGGCACTGCGCACCGAGATCCGCGACCTGGTGGCCGAGGCCGCCGGCCCGCTGGGCTTCCGACCCGAGTTGCGCCTGTCCGGCCCGGTCGACAGCGCCGTGCCCGACCACCTGCGCCCGGATCTGCTGGCCGTCATCCGGGAGGCGCTGTCGAATGCGGCCCGGCATGCCCAGGCGAGCGCGGTCCGGGTCGCTGTCGAGACGGCATCGGCGCGGCCGGCGCCGAGCCGCATGGCGGGTCGATCAACCTGCGCGAACGGGCAGCCCAGTACGGCGGCGAATTCGAGGTACGGCCCGCAGTGCCCACGGGCACCGAGATCTCGTGGTCCGTGCCGATCTAGTACTTGTGCTCGCCGAGCAGGCGGGTGGCCAGGACCGCGGCCTGGGTGCGCCGCTCCAGACCCAGCTTGGCCAGCAGGCTGGACACGTAGTTCTTGACGGTCTTTTCGGCCAGGAACATCTTCCCGGCGATCTCCCGGTTGGTCAGCCCCTGCGCGATGAACTCCAGGATCCGCCGCTCCTGATCGGTCAGCGACTTCAGCTCGCGCGGCTCCTCCACCCCGTGCCGGATCCGTTCCAGCACGCGCTGGGTGACCGCCGGGTCCAGCAGGGACTGGCCCGCCGCCACCCGGCGGACCGCGTCCACCAGGTCGGTGCCGCGGATCTGCTTGAGCACATAGCCAGCGGCACCAGCCATGATCGCCGCGAACAGCGCCTCGTCGTCCTCGTACGAGGTCAGGATCAAGCCCTTGATCGAGGAGTCGACGGCCCGCACGTCACGGCACACGTCGATGCCGCTGCCGTCCGGCAGCCGGCCGTCGAGGATCGCCACGTCGGGGCGCAGCGCGGGAATCCGCCGCGCCGCCTCCTGCGCCGACCCGGACTCCCCCACCACCTCGATGTCAGCCTCACGCTCCAACAGCTCGCGCAGCCCACGGCGGACAACCTCATGGTCATCGAGGAGAAAAACTCTGATCACCCCTCCTTTGTACCGACCCGGGCGTCACTTGTCATAGGGTCGAGTGGCGAGGGGATCCTAGGTCGAAGGTCCCGTGGCGCTGAACGGGTGCGACCGGTACCACCGGGACGTGGCCAGGTCGGTGTCGTCCAACTCGTACGTGAGCTCGTCCTCGACCGCCACGACGCCGGCGACGGCGGCGGTCAGCTGGGCGGCGATGTCGACAAGGGTCTTGCTGTCCAGGTGCCCGCGCAGGGTCACCACGCCGCCGTCGACCTTCACGAACACCACGTTCGGCTCCAGCCACAGCGTCCGGCCCAGCACGTCCTCGACGATGTCGCGGCGCAGCTCCTCGTCCGAGCGCAGGTGGACCTTCAACAGGTCGGCGCGGGAGACGATGCCGACCAGGACACCGTGCTCGTCGACCACCGGCAGGCGCTTGACGTGCTTGCCGTCCATCAGCCGCGCGGCCGCGGGCAGCGTGGTCGCCGGCCTGGTCGTGACCGCCGGGCTGGTCATGAGCTGGCGGGCCACCCGGCCTTCGCCCTTCTCGCGGTCCGTCCGGTGCCGGCCGGGAAAGATCCGGCGCTCGGCCACGGCGCCGGCGAACTCCACCTTGTAGAGCAGGTCGGCCTCGGACACGACGCCGACCACGCGCCGATCGGCGTCGACGACGGGCACCGCGCTGATCCGGCGCTCGGCCAGCAGATCCACGATCGTCCGGTAGGTGGCGTCCTCCGGTACGGCCACGACGTCGGCCGTCATGACCTCGCCCACCGTCCACTTCCTCATCGTCCTTCTCCCTCCAACCTCGCCCGCCGGGACGGCAGGTCTCCTCCTTCATGACACCGCTCCGCGTGCTGGCCGGTCAGGGCCGGAAGGCCCGGTCGCCGGTGGCAGGCGGCCCTGCGCCCGGCCTGCACCGGCGCGGTCGGATGGAGGGAGGTCTCGGTCGACGTCCGCCCCGCCCCGCCGATCAGCCGCACCGTGCCCATCGCCGCCACGGATCAGGACCGGTAGCGGGCGGCCGCGGGACCTCTGGCCCTGCAAACGGCACCCGCCATCGGCGCACCGTAAGGGCCTGAGCAGATCAGGAGGCCACCCGCCATGACCACCCGCCACATCATCGAGCCCCTCGCCGAGGCAGCCCAGCGCGCCCTGCGGGCGCCTTCGGCGTTCAACTCGCAGCCCTGGCGCTGGCGGATCGACGCCGACGTGCTGGAACTCCACGCCGACCGCACCCGCCAACTTGCCGTGACCGACCCGGACGGCCGGCTGCTCACGCTCGCCTGCGGCGCCGCACTGCACCACGCCCGGGTCGCCTTGGCCGCCGCCGGATATCAGACGGAAGTCGCCCGATTTCCGGATGTCACCGACGCCGACCTGATCGCCCGGGTGCGCATCACCGGGCGCCAAGACCCGGATCCGCACGAAGTCGCCCTCGACGGCGCGATACCGTACCGCCGTACCGACCGGCGCGCGTTCAGTGAGATAGCCGTACCGCCGGCCGCCCTGGACCGGCTCCGCGAGGCGGTCGAGGCCGAGGGTGCCTATTTGCACGTCGTACGCGAGGACCAGATGCCGATGCTGGCCGTCGCGACGGCACAGGCAGCGGCCGCGGAGGTGGCCGACCCGGCATACCGCGACGAGGTCAACCGCTGGACGCACCGCCCGCCGTGGACCGGTGACGGCGTGCCCGCCTCGATGGCCGTGCGCCAGGTGCCCCGGCGGGTGCCGGTACGGGACCATGCCCTGGACGGGGAGGCCGACCTCGAGCCCGGTGTCGGCAACGATCGCGGCGCCGCGTACGCCGTGGTGTTCGGCGCCGACGACACCCCGCCGTCCTGGCTGCGCGCCGGGGAGGCGCTATCCGCGCTGCTGCTCACCGCAGTGCTGGAGGGCCTGTCGGCGGCCCCGCTGTCGGACGCCATCGAATTGGCCTGGCCGCGCCGCCTCATGCGTGACCTGATCGCCGGCGTCGGCGATCCCTATCTGGTCGTTCGTGTCGGGGTTGGTCCGAACCCCGGCGACCTGCCGCCGGTCCCCGGCGGATCCCGGACGACGCCATCGAGATCACCGGCTAGGAGGCGGAACCCATGGGACCAACCATTCTCGTCGGGCTCGGCGGCAGCGGAGGTTGGCAGGCGCTCGCCTGGGCGGTCGATGAGGCCACCGCGACCGGTGGCCGCCTGGTGATCTGCCACGCGGCCGCGCCGGACAACCCGCTGGCGCTGCGGGTGCCGACACCGCCGCTCGCGGTCCTGGAACTGTTCGACCCGCCGCTGGCCCGTGCGGTGGCCTCGACCCGCAGGCGGCTGGGCAGCGACCGCGTCACCTTGCAGGTCCTGCCGGGTAGGCCAGGACCGCTGCTCGCGTCCGCCGCCGCCCGCGCCGACCTCGTCGTGATCGGGTCACCCGCGCGGCACCGGCCAGGCGGGTACGGCAGCACCGCGCACCACGTCGCCGCCCGTGCGCCGGGCCCGCTTGTGGTGGTCCGGCCTATCACGGCAGGGCCGGACGCGCCCATGCTGGGGCACGTCGTGGTCGGCGTGGACGACTCCGGCGACTGCGACGCGGCCCTTGATTTCGCGTTCGACTGGGCGGACCGGCACCGCTGCGTGCTCGCGGCGGTGCACGTCGCGACGCAGCACCGCGAGGACTATTGGTTCGATCAGACGACCCTGTCCACACACTTCTCCGCGATGCCCGCCGGCCTGGAGCTGCTCAGCGGTCAGGTGGAGCCGTGGATGCACAAGTACCCGCAGGTGCCGGTCAAGTGCGCCGTTTTCGGCGGTCGGCCGGTGCCCGGCCTGATGCGCGCCGCGCACGGCGCCCGCTTGCTCGTGGTCGGCGACCACGGACGGGGCCGGCTCGGCCCCGCGGGTCGGATCGTGCTCGGCAGCGTCGCCCATGGCGTGCTGGATCACGCCACCGGCCCGGTCGCGGTCGTCCGCCAGGCCCCACGACAAGGAGAGCCGAAATGATCACCACCGGTTTCACCGCCGTGGACCTGCGCGGCGCCGTCGCGGCCGCGATCCGCGCGCCGTCGCTGCACAACAGCCAACCCTGGCGGTTCCGGCTCCACGACGGCGGCATCGAGGTACGCCTCGACCGAACCCGTCCCCTGCCGCCAGCCGGAGCGGGCCACCTCGGCGACTGGGCCGCCCACATCGCCTGCGGCGCCGCCGCGTTCAACATCCAGTTGGCGCTGGCCGTCCAGGACACCCCGGCCCGGGTGAGCCTGCGACCGTACCCCGACGACCTGGACGTGGTAGCCCGGCTGGTGCCGGACCGCGCGCGCCCGGCGACGCAGGCCGAACATAACCTGTTCGAGGCCATCCCCCGCCGGCACAGCAGCCGGATGCCGTTCTTCCCCGACCCGGTACCCGGCGAGATCCGCTGGCGGCTCGCCGAAGCCGCCCGAGCCGAAGCCGCCTGGCTCGAACTCATCGTCGGCACCGCCGCCGTCGAGGCGTTCGGGCAGCTCGCCCACAGCGCCAACCGCGTCCTCGAACGCGACCCCGGCTACCGGGCCGCCATCGCCCGCTGGACCCGCTACGAACCCGCACCCGACGGTGTCCCCGCCGCCTCCGGCGGACCCGTCACCGAACCCCACGACCTGCTCCCTCAGCGGCCCTTCGCCGACCGCCGCCGCGCCCCGGCCGCGACTTCGAGCCCGAACCGCTCGTCGCCGTGCTCGGCACACCCGCCGACACCGCCGCCGACCAGATCACCGCCGGCCTGGCCCTGCAACGCGTCCTGCTCACCGCCACGAACGCCGGCCTCGCCACCTCCATGCTCTCCCAACCCATCGAAGTCCCCGCAGCCCGCGAACGCCTCCGCACCGGGCTGGGACGGTTCGGCGCACCGCAGATGGTGCTCCGGATCGGGTACGGCCAGCCGGGCTGGCCGACCCCGCGACGCGAACCCGACGACGTCACCGACGAACCCGGACACCTCGCATGATCAGGCCCGTGGTCGCCGGTGCCGACGGCTCGCCGGCGAGCCTCACCGCGGCCGAGTACGCCGCCGACGTCGCGGTCCGGCGCGGGCTCCCGCTGGAGTTGGTGCACGGCTACCTGCACCCGTTCCGGTACGGCGTGCCGCTCGACCCGTACCCGGTCGAGCTGCCGCTGCCGAATCAGGAGGCCCAGCGGATGCTCGACCTCGCGGCCGTCCTCATCGACGCCGCCGACCGGGCGGACCTGGTGGTGGTCGGCAGCCGCGGGCACGGCGGGTTCGCCGGCTTGCTGCTGGGCTCGGTCGGCGCCCAGGTGGCCGCCCACGCACGCGGCCCGGTGCTGGTGGTACGGCCCGGCATCGCGCCGCGCGGACCGGTCACGGTGGGTGTGGACGGCTCGCCCGGCAGCGGGCACGCCCTCGCGTACGCCGCCGAGGAGGCCGCTCTGCGCTCCGGCGAACTGCTGCTGGTGCACGTGTGGTGGACCGGCGACCTGGACGAAGTCCGGGAGACGTACGAGGAGACGGAGAAGGCCGCCCGGGCCGCGGCCGAGGACGTGCTGTCCGCGGCAACCGCCACCGTCCGGCGGGCTCATCCCGGGTTGGCGGTGGGATGGCGGCTGATCCACGGCCTGCAGCCCGATCGGCATCTCGTCGAGGTGAGCCGCGAGGCGGCGCTGATCGCGGTCGGCTCGCGTGGCCGCGGCGGCTTCAGCGGGGCTGCTGCTCGGCTCGGTCAGCCAGACGCTGGTGCACCACGCGCACTGCCCTGTCCTGGTCGCGCATCCGCGCACCGAGTCGGGCTGAGCGTCCACTGTGCCCGTGCGCCGGTGACCGGCCACGGTCCCGCCGCGCTACCAGTGTTCGACCGGCGCGACATCGCGGCCCATTGACTCACTTTGGAGGAGCCATGACCACCCTTCCCATCACCGTAGGCTACGACGCATCCGAGGGCGCGAAGCTCGGCTTGCGCTGGGCGCTCGACGAAGGCGCCCGCACCGGCACACCCGTGTCGCTCCTGTACGCATACGAGTGGCAGGCCGTCGCCGGCCCCATCTCGCCGGGCCCGTCGGCCTGGCCGGACCGCGGCTTCCGCGAGGACGCGCAGAAACTTGTCGACGCCGCCGTGACAGCGGCCTTCCAGACCCACCCGCAGGTGGCGGTGACCGGCGGCATCGACGGCGGATCCGCGGTGGCCGCGCTGCTGGAGCGCTCACGGCACTCCAGCCTGGTCGTGCTGGGCAGCCGCGGCCACGGCGGCTTCGCCGAGCTGCTCATCGGTTCGACGAGCGCCTCGGTCTCCGCGCACGCGCACTGCCCCATCGTCGTGGTCCGCGGGGACGAGCCCGCCGCCGCGGCTAGCCCGGTTGTCGTGGGCATCGACGACTCGGACTGTGCCCTGCTGGCGCTGGAGTTCGCGTTCGCCCAGGCCGCGGCACGCGAAGCAAGCCTGCGGGTGGTCCGCGCCTGGTCCCCGCCGGCGCTCCGGTGGCAGCCGCCGGACTTCGATCTGGAGGAGGCGGAAACCGCCGAACGGGTTGAGGTCAAGGAGCTGGTGGCGAGCTGGCGGGAGAAGTACCCGCAGGTGCCGCTTTGCATCGACGTCGTCCCCGACTCGCCTGGCCACGCGATGGTCGAAGCGAGCCACGGCGCGCAGCTCGCCGTGGTCGGCTCCCGCGGCCGCGGCGGCTTCCGCGGGCTGCTGCTCGGCTCGGTCAGCCAGCAACTGCTGCACCACGCGCACTGCCCGGTCGCCGTCGTGCGGGAACTGGCCCCCGTCAGCTGACCACGCACTGCCGATGGCCGCCGTCCCGGCCGGGACGGCGGCCATCGCGCTGGCGGCTCAGCGGGCGAGCAGCGCGACGAGGTCGGTGCCGGTGACGATCCCTATCGGTTGACCGTCGGCCTCGGCGACCGCGACAGCGTCGACACCGGTCGACCGCATCAGCCGCGCGACGTCCAGCACCCTGGCCCGAGAACCAACCACAGCCGATGCCGGCTGCAGCGCCGAACGCACCGGCCGTACCGACAGCGAGTTGGGATCGTGCGCCCAGGCCGCCGTGACCGCGCGGTCGGCCAGTACGCCGAGGCAGCGCCCATCGGTGTCGACCGCCACCAGGTGGCGGTGGCCCAGTCGGACCATCACCCGCAAGGCGTCACCCAGGGTCATGTCCGCCGACACGGACGTGACCGGACTGCTCATCACCTCCATCACCGGACGCCGGGCCAAATCCTCCGCGGCGGGGCCTTCCGACCCGACCGCGCCAGACGGCCGTGCGGGACGCTAATAGGGGTATCAAGCCACCGGCCCGACGCGTCGTCTTCGGGTACGAATGTTTGGGATCGTGACCTGTCGCCGGATGCCGTGGTAACACGCGGCGTGGACGGCGCCGTGGGCCGCGGCCCGCACGCCACTCCGGTCAGCGGCCTGGTCGTCGACGGTTCCGCCACGGCCGTGCTGTGCGAACAGTCCACACAGGCTGGCATGCTCGTCATCAGGGCTGGCGACCGCCGCGGGATCCGGATCGGCTCCACTAGCCGTACGGTCGCCGCCCACGCGGCCTGCCCCGTCGTAGTCGTCAACGAGCACGAGTTCGCCCTCGCCGAGGCCGCCGCCTGCGGGGCGGGCGTCACCGCCGCACGAGTCTGGACACCGGAACCGCCGCCGCACCGCTTTCCCGCACACGAACACCTCCTGCGCACCGCGGCAGAGGCGGCGACTGAACGCGACATCCTCGCCGCCGCGGTGCACGGCTGGCTCGACAAGTACCCCGACGTCGACGTCGCCCAGACGCTCATCGCCGGCGACACCGGCCCTGCGCTGGCGCTGCTGTCGCGTACCGCTCGGCTGGTCGTCACCGCCCCGCACCGGCACTCCCGCCGCCCGGGTGCGGTGAGTCAATACCTGCTGCACCATGCGGCATGCCCGCTCGCACTCGCCGGTGTCAGCGCCGATCGAACGTCCACTATGGACTCTGTGAGCCAGCGCTAGGGCGGCAGAGGACTGCGATTTGTCACGTTCAGGTGCCGTCGGCGGCGCGCCTGGAACAACAGGATACCGACGCCGAGGACACCAATGAGGACACCAGAAATGGCCAGAACGGCGGCCGCCCGACTGCGACCCCGACAGTCGTTCAACGGATCGTCGCGAGTGAGGGCGCAGGCCATCAGCGACCCCTTCTGCGCGCCGTAACTCGTCTCCAACGCGGCTCGGAAGTCTTGCCACTGATGGCGCGTCTCGACCATTGCACCCGCCACGGCCTTCGCGAAGTTGCTCGCCACCTCGCCCCGCGGCGTCGTCGGACTCGTGGTGGCGCCCGTACTCTGATCGACCAGTCCGTTGTCCTTGTTGAGTGCGGCATGGGTAACTCGCCGTTCGCATGCGCCGACGCCAGGAACGCTGTCGCGGATCACGAAGCAGCCGGTCGTCAAGTCGCGCGGCACCGTTGGCGCGCCGCTGCCCCGCAGGTCGAGGACCGGGCTCGGTGCCGGCAGGTTCAGGCCCGGCGGGTTGTCAGCGCCGATCGGACGGGATGGATCCGCCACATCGGCCCAGTTGCTGTGCGAGTAGAAGTCCTGCGCCCCGTGCAAAGCTCGACCGAAACCCTCCAGGGACTCGCACTTGGCACGCTGTTCAGTGTTCGCCAACGCGCAGTCGGTGCCGAGATTCACCTCGGCCCCGATGATCTGGCCCTCGTCGTCGAGCAGATCCTTGGCACTGTCGATCGCCTCTCGGAAGCGACGGCGCAGATGGTTGACGCAATCAAGTAGCTTCGCCGAAGCCTCGGCGCGCGTCTGCGGATAGCGGCCGACGAGGAAGTCGGCGTCATCGCAATGTGCGGCCGGGTTGGATATCTCAGTGAGGTCTGGAGCTCCGACGGCGCCGAATCCCTTCCCATGGCCGGCGAGCTGGTCCACAGACCTTGGCTCGAAGCAGTCGCCGTCTGAGCCGGCGCCGGCCGGGCAGGCCACCGCGGCGCGAGTTATGCGTTCATGCTCCCGATTCTGTCCCCCGCCCTCGATCGTCCCGAACCCAGCCGCCGAGTTCGGAACCAACACGATGAGGCCCGAGAGAACCAGTGACGCGAGCACTCCTGGCCCCAGTCTCCCCCACATCGAGTTCCCCCTCTCGTCTGTCGCCAGGAGACGCCGGCAGCCAGCCGATGCGTGCGGGAGTCAGACCCTCTGCCGGCCGGCCTCGCAATCCACACGATTAGCAACACCCGGATGAGGAACACGGCGGCGAGCATTCCGGCGGCCAGCTAGGCGACCGCGTCCGTCCGGTTCGTTCCCATTACGGTACGCCTGAATCAGTCCAAACCAGCCGAATTGGCCCGTGCACAGTGGTTGACTCAGTGGATGCAACCCGCCGGCTGACTTGCTTGCGCCACTATCCGAAGGGGCGTGGCAGCGGCCGGGTGTCGTGGCTGCAGTGGTTGGAGGTACGGACATGACTACAGTGACTGAGCGCGTCGCGGCTACGGGGTCGACCTCGCAGGGGCCGGTGGCGCAGGCAGAGCTGGTAAGTCGCGCCGATCGGGTGGCGCGCGGCAAGGACGCCAGGGCGCTGACCCCGCTGGCATCACATGCCGAGTTCACCCCGGGCCGCTCACGAGACCCGGTTGGGCTGCTGTTGGAGCAGGGGGCCTCCCGCGTCCCCGAGCTGGTGCCGGTCCGGCACGGCCGGATGCTGGTGTCCCCGTTCACGTACTACCGGGGAGCCGCCCTGCCGATGACGGCGGACCTGGCCGTCACGCCGGTATCGGGTTTGCGGGTCCAGTTGTGCGGGGACGCGCACCTGTCCAACTTCGGCGCGTTCGCCTCGCCGGAGCGGCGCCTGGTGTTCGACATCAATGACTTCGACGAGACGTTGCCCGGCCCGTTCGAGTGGGACGTGAAGCGGCTGGCCGCGAGCTTCGCGGTGGCGGGCCGACAAAACGGTTTTGGCGCGAAGACCCGCCGTCCGATCGTCACCACCGTGGCAGAGAGCTACCGGACCGCGATGCGCGGGTTCGCGAAGCAGTCCATGATGCAGGTCTGGTACTCGCACCTGGATGTCGAGGAGGCCCTCGCCGGGATCAGGTCCCAGCTCAAGGCCAAAAGGTTCAAAGCGATTGAGAAGATGCTGGCCGCCGCCCACACGCACGACAGCATGCAGGCGCTCAGCAAGCTCACCACGGTAGTCGACGGACAGGCCCGGATCATCAGCAGGCCGCCGACGATCGTCCCGATCGAGGAAGTATTCAGCGACGTCCAGACCGGGGAGATCTACGAGCTCCTGCGGGCCGTGCTGGGCAAGTACCGGCGCACGCTGCAAGCCGACCGCCGGCACCTGCTCGAGCAGTTCACCCTGGTGCAGGTGGCCCGCAAGGTCGTCGGCGTCGGCAGCGTCGGCCAACGCGCCTGGATAGTACTGATGGAAGCCGACGGCGGCACCGAACCGCTGTTCCTACAAGCAAAAGAGGCCCAGCCCTCCGTCCTGGCCGCCTACTGCGGGCGCAGCAAGCACCACAACCAAGGCGAACGCGTCGTCACCGGGCAGCGCCTGATGCAAACCGTGAGCGACATCTTCCTCGGGTGGACCCACAACCTCGGCGCGAGCGGCACCGACCGCGACTTCTACGTACGCCAGCTACGGGACTGGAAGTTCTCGGTCCCGATCGAACAGATGGTCCCGAAGGGTATGACGATCTACGCCCGCATGTGCGGATGGACCCTGGCCCGCGCACACGCCCGCTCCGGCGACCGGATCGCCCTGGCCGCCTACCTCGGCCGCTCCAACACCTTCGACCAAGCGATCGCCGACTTCGCCGAGGCGTACGCGGACCAGAACGAACGCGACTACACCGCATTCCAAGACGCCGCCAAGGACGGCCGTGTGGAGGCCATCAAAGGAATGTAGGCCGTCGGCAGCTGCCTGAACGGCGAACTGCACCGGCTCGTGAGCCTCACCGGCCGGCCAGCGTCTCGAGCCGCCGCCGGTACTCCTCGTCGTCGATCTCGCCGCGGGCGTACCGCTCGGCCAGCAGGCGGCGGGCCGAGTCGCTCCCCGACGACGGCTCGTCGCGACGCAGCCACCGATAGAGCAGATATCCCCCGCCGGCCAGAACGCCCCAGAACAGCAGCATGTTGAGCGTCATCATGGCGAATCCCCAGCCGTTCATGCCGTGGTCATACCAGTACATCGTCCGTCCGCCTCTCTGGAATGCTCTGTGCGCCTGACCATCCCGGTGCGCCAGGGCGGGCCCGGAGCCTGCCACGAGTGCAGCGCCTGGACGGATGCGCCGCGGCGCTCGGCCTCCTCGAACGCGTACCCGAGGGCGGCGTCCGACGCCGGCGGACCGTCGACCCCGACCAGGATGGTGTCCTCGCGGCCGGGCCGGTCGCCGGTACCCGGACGGACCACGGTGACCGGCCCGTGCGCGTGGGCCGCGACCTTGGACGCCACCGAACCCAGCCGCTGCGCGGCGAGCCCGCCGTGGCCGCGGTGGCCGACGACGACCATGCCCATCCCGCGGGACGCCTCCACGAGCTTGCTCGCGGCCAGCCCCGGTATCGCGGATCCGGTCACGCCGACGTCCGGCGCCGGCGCCCGCACGACGTCGACCGCCGCCGCGACGACCTCCTCGGCCGCCGAGCGCAGCGACTGCTCGGTCCAGTCGGACGGCAGCGGCGCCAACGGCATCTGCGGCGCCGGCCAGGAGTACACGCACACGACCCGCACGGGGAACGCGTGCAGCCGCGCCTCGGCCGCGGCCCATCGCCCCGCCTCCAGGCTGCCGGCGGACCCATCCACCCCGACCATGATCGGCCGATTCTCGTACTCGGTCATGATGGCCTCCTCCAGCACCAACCCGCCCGGGACGTCATGCCGGCGTCACTGCCGCGACAGCACGACCTTCAGCGCACCGGTCTCGGCCGGCCTGGCGAAGACCTCGTACGCCGCCATGAAGTCGTCGAGCGCGAACCTGTGGGTAATCATGTGACCGACGTCGAGCTGACCCGTGCCGAGCATCCTGAGCAGGTCCGGCGTGGAGAAGGTGTCGACCAGCCCCGTCGTGATCGTGACATTCTTGATCCACAGTTCTTCCAAGTGCAGCGTCGCCGGCTTGCCGTGCACGCCGATGTTCGCCACCCGCCCGCCGGGACGCACCAGCGTGGTGCACAGCTCGAAGGCCGCAGGTGTACCGACCGCCTCCATCACCACGTCGGCGCCGAGACCGCCGGTGAGCGCCTGGACGACCTCCAGCGGGTCGTCGTCGGGCTTGACCGCGACGTCCGCCCCGAACTGCTTGGCCGCCTGCAGCCGGCTCTCCGCCTTGTCCACGGCGATGATGTGCGACGGCGAGTAGAGCCGCGCGGTGAGGATCGCCGCCAGTCCGATCGGGCCCACGCCGACGACCACCACCGTGTCGCCCGGCCGGACCTGGCCGTTGAGGACACCGACCTCGTACGAGGTGGGCAGGATGTCGGCGAGCATGACCGCCGCCTCGTCGGCGATGTTCTGGGCCAGCTGGTAGGTGGACAGGTCGGCGAACGGCAGCCGGGCGTACTGGGCCTGCACCCCGTCGACCAGGTGGCCGAGAACCCAGCCGCCGCCGTTGCGGCACTGGCCGTAGCTGCCCGCGCGGCAGTAGCGGCATGCGCCGCACGCGGAGATGCAGGATGCCAGGACGCGGTCGCCGCGGCTCAGTCCGGTGACCCCGGTGCCGATGTCGACCACCGTGCCGACCGCCTCGTGACCGAGGATGCGGCCGGGTTCGACCTCGGGGACGTCGCCGCCCAGGATGTGCAGGTCGGTGCCGCAGATGGTCACGGTGTCCACCTGGATGATCGCGTCGCGCGGGTCGATGATGGTCGGGTCGGGCACCTCGGTCCACGACTTCTGGCCCGGACCTCCGTACACGAGTGCCTTCATGGTGTGCCTCCAATCCTCCACCCCACGCTGCACCGAGCGCCGGGCCGCCCGGAAGGGACCAACCGCCCCCGCAGACAGGACGAAGGTCCAGGTCAGAGGACGCGCGCCAGGGCGCAGCGCGCGATCGAATAGGCCGAGCCGGTCGTTCCGGCACCGGACACCACGTACCGTGGCCTCATGGACGGCGGTGTCGTCAGCCAACCCGACAACCAAGCAGTTGACGTGCTGGTCGTCGGCGCCGGACCGACCGGTTTGACGCTGGCCGCGCAGCTTGCCGCCCACGGTGTACGCCCACGCGTGATCGACCGTGCCGCCGACCGCGTCCACGAGTCCCGGGCCCTGGCGATCCAGCCGCGGACCCTCGAAGTCCTCGCCGGCCTCGGGATCACCGAGCACCTCGTCGTCGCCGGCAACCCGGCCGTCCAGCTACGGCTGCACACCGGCAAGCGAACCGTCTCGCTGCCACTGTTCGACCTCGGCCTGGACGACACCGCCTACCCATACCTGCTGTTCCTATCCCAGGCCGAAACCGAACGCATCCTGGAAGAACACCTCAACACCGCCGGCATCACCGTGGAACGCCGCACCGAACTGACCACAATGGAACAGGCCGGCGACGTCGTGGAATGCCGCCTGCGTCAGGCGGATAGCAACGAGCAGGCGGTCACCGCCCGCTACGTCGTCGGCTGCGACGGCGCGCACAGCACCGTCCGGCAGCTGGCCGGCATCGGATTCGAAGGCGGCTCATACCCACAAACCTTCGTCCTGGCCGACACCGAAGCCGACGGCATCGACGCCGACGCCGCCCACGCCTTCCTGTCCACACAAGGGATGCTGCTGTTCTTCCCCCTCGGCCGCCCCACCACCTGGCGACTGCTGGCCATGCGCCCACGCACCGCGACCGCACCATCCGACGCCACTATCACACTGGACGAGGTCCAAAAGCTCGCCGACGCCTACACCGGCGGCACCGTCCAGCTACGCGACCCGGTATGGATGACGAACTTCCGACTGCACCACCGAGCCGCTACGCGGTACCACACCGGACGCGTGTTCCTCGCCGGCGACGCCGCCCACATCCACAGCCCCGCCGGCGCCCAAGGCATGAACACCGGCATCCAGGACGCCACCAACCTCGCCTGGAAACTCGCCCACGGCCTCCGCGGCGTCACCGACCCGGCCCTGCTGGACAGCTACCAGACCGAACGCGCACCCATCGGCCGGCTCGTGCTCCGCTTGACCAACCGGGCCTTCACCGTCGCCACGTCCACCAATCCGCTCATCCAACTGGCCCGCACCCGGCTCGTACCGGCCATCCTGCCGCTCGCCGCCCGTGCCAACACCGGCCGCGCCTACGCGTTCCGCGCCATCTCCCAACTCGCCACCAACTACCGCCACAGTCCACTATCGACCAACGGCCCGAACCCACGCGGCCGCCACCTCAAAGCCGGCGACCGCCTACCCGACGCTCCGCTGCGCCACCACGGCAACGACACCACCCTGCACCAGATCACCGCCGCACCCCGCTGGCACCTACTTCGGGTCCAGAACGACGACATCCAGCCAGACGCCATCAACCATCTGACCGACCGCTACCCCGATCTGCTGCACACGCACCGTCTTCAGACCGCGAGCAATACCGAGGCGCTGCGCCGCCTCGGTATCACCAGCACCGCCACCGCGGTCTTCGTCATCCGCCCGGACGGCCACATCGGCTACCGCGCCGGCCGACCCGACGAACCCACCCTCGACGCGTACCTATCACGCTGGCTATCGAGTCGAGCACGGTGACCACCCTGATCCCGCAATCCCGTGGTCGGGGCGTCCCCGCGCGGGGACGCCCCGACCACGGGGTGATCGTGTTACAGGCGTTCGAGGATTGTTTCGAGGGTGGTGATCTCGGCGGTCTGGGTTTTCTCGATGGTGGCCGCGAGAGCCTTAGCCTGCGGGTGGGCTCCGTTGCTCTGCTCGTCCTGAGCCATCTGGATCGCACCCTTGTGGTGAGCGATCATCATGTCGACGAACATCCGGTCGAACGCGGTGCCGGTGGCGGCCTTGAGCTTGGCCATATCGTCGTCGGACATCATGCCCGGCATCGAGGCCATGTCGTGGCCGCTGTCGTGCGCCGCCGTGGACTGGCCCCAGGTGGTCAGCCAGCCGGTCATCGTGGTGATCTCCGGGTCCTGAGCGGCCTTGACCTGTACCGCCAGTTGCTTGACCTGCGGGTCGCTGGCCCGGGTCTGGGCGAGCGTCGCCATCTGTACGGCCTGCTCGTGGTGCGGGATCATCATCTGGGCGAACCGCACGTCGACGTCGTTGAAGGTGGCATTCGAGCTGGCCGCCCCGGTGGGCGAGGCCGTACCGCCGTGGTTCAAATCGCCGGCCTCGTTCCCACCGTCGCCGCAGCCTGCGGCGAGGATGACGGTGGCGAGCGCGGCGGCTGCGGGCAGCAGGAAGCGACGCGTGTTGACGCGTGTCATGAAGTGTTGGCCTTTCTGATCGATGTCTGCGCGGATGAATGGACACGACGAAGCGCCTGGTGACGACCACACGGTCGACCGGGCTGGGCGGTCTATATGCGCAGCACTGACAGGTTGGCCAGGTAAAGCCCCACCGGCACCGGTGGTGGCGGCCCGCGTCCAGCGGGCCCGACGAGCCGGCGGCGGCGACGGTTCGAGGAGGGTCGCCGGCCCCCGCGCAACAGCAACGCGGCCAGCAACGCGGCCACCGAGAACACGACCAGGATGGCCAGGCACACGCCGGACGGATCGAGGCTCAGGTCCAAGCCGCGAACAACACCCTCATCGGCGACGTCCATCACCACCGACGTCGGCTGGGTCATGTGCTGCGCCGCCGGCACGGCGCCGCCATGCCCACTGTCATGGGGTGGCCGAGGGTGTGCATGCCGGCGACCCCGAGCGTGACCAGGACGACCAGTAGTAGCCGCAGGGCGGCGCGCTGCCCCGCCATGCGATCCACCACCTCTCGTCCCCGACAAGCCGCCCCCACGTTACCCGATACGGGGCAGGGGTATAACCCGGATCAGGTTAGGCAGCCGCCCTTGGCGCTCCAGCATGTCGATCACACCTGCCACCTCATCGTCAGTCGGCGATCCGCAGGGCGACGGCCGGCCGGATCCGGGCCGCCCGGCGAGCCGGCCCGACGGTCGCGAGCAGCGAGGCGACGAGCGTGGCGCCGACGGTCAGGGCGATCTGCCCCCAGGCGATCGGGAATGGGACGTCGAGCGAGCCGAACATCGGGCTGTTCTGGTACAGCAGCCAGGTGGTCAGCACCCCCAGCACCGTGCCGATGATGACGCCTTCCAGGGCGACGAACGTGCTCTCCCCCATGATGGAGCGGCGCACCGTACGCGCCTTGAAGCCCAGCGCCCGCAGGACCGCGATGGTCCGCCGGCGCTCCCGCACCGCCCGCACCATGACGACGCCGAGGCCGGCCACACCGACGAAGAGCCCCAATCCCAGGTAGCCCCGCATGAGTGTGAAGAACTGCTGGTTGGCGGCGAAGTTGTCGCGCACCGATTGGGCCAGGTCGGTGACCACCAGCCCGTTGGTCAGGAACTGCCCCTGGAGCCGCGCGGCGACCTGGCCGGGGTCGCTGCCCGGATCTAGCCGCAGCAGCAGGCTCGACGGCCGCGCCACGGCGCCGAACTGGTCGCCGATGGCGGCCTGGCTCATCAGCACCGGGTAGCGGAACCCGCCGCCGTCCATGCCGTAGAACGCGATGCCGTTGCTCATCACGCCCGCGACCGTGCGTGCCACCTGCTGGCCGGTCTGCGGGTCAGTGACCGTGATCGCGGCGCCCGGGCGCACCGGCTCCCCTGGCGGGCCACCGGTGGCGCCGTAGAAGGCATCGATGATCACGTACGACGGGTCGCTGGCGGCCAGACGCCACGCGGCGACGTCGTCCGGCGCGGCCGGCAGCCGCTCCTGCAGGGCCGGTGCCGACGCCGCGAGGCGGTCCGGCATGCCCACCGCGAGGACCGGGAGGTCCTCGCCGCGCCCGAGCGGGTCGTCGCCGAGCGCGGGCGCCGTCACCAACGTCACTGTCTCGGCCACGACGCCGGCGTATTCTCCGCTGCTCACCGCACGCTCCGGGTCCTGCCACGCGGCGGACGGGTTGTAGTCGGCACGCAGGGTCCAGCCCGCGGACGCCTCGGCCACGGCGTCGTCGACACCGGCGTTGATGATCGCCGAGATCTGCGTCATCAGCACGATGACGAACACGACGATGCAGTACATGGCCAGCGTCGCCCCGGTCCGGAACCGCTTCGCGGTGGGGTAGGCGATCGCCAGCCGGGTGGCCAGGCCGGTCTCCGACGGGCTGCGCATCAACCGGCGCAGCGGGAGCAGCAGCAGCGCCTGGTGCTGGCTGACCAGGAGGACCGCACCGAACGTGAGCATGCACCCCATGACGATGTACGTCGCGGTGGACGCGGCGGCGTCGTCGAAGACGTGCGGCCGGGCGATGTGGGCGGTCAGGCCCCAGCCGAGGACGGCGAACCCCACGACCGTATACGCGGTCTTAGGTGCCCAGAACCGGCGCAGCAGTGGGATGGCGGCCACGGCGGCCAGCGCCGGCAGCAGGTAGGTCGCGGCGCCGGCCGCGGCGGCGACCGCGGGGACCGACGCGACGGCCAGGACCGCGGTCCCCGCGGCGGACAGGGCGGTGAGCCGCCGCCGGGTCCGCCGCCGCGGAGACGCGTCCAGATCGCGGATGGCGGCGATGATGTTGGTACGGGCGATGCGCACGCTGGTGAGCGCCACCGCGACGAGGGCGATGAGGAACCCCGCCGCCATGCCGTTGACGATGCTGGTCGGGGTGACCGTGAAGACGACCGACAGCTGGTTCCCGCTGCCGTTGAAGCCGTTGAGGATGCCGAGCGCGAGCACGACGACGGCGCGGCCCAGCGCGACCCCGATGACGCCGCCGAGCAGCACCGCCGCCGTGGTGTAGAGCGCCCCCTCGATGACCAGTTCGCTGGAGACCCGCCGCCGGCGCATGCCGATGGCCCGCAGGATGCCGATCTGGCCCTTCCGCTCCTCGGTGAGCATGACGAAGATGTTCACGATCAGCAGGACGCCGGCGATGATGCTGAAGCTGGCGACGAACAGGAACAACGCCCCCAGCGCGTTGCCGGTCTGCTCGGCGGCGTCGAGCACCTCCCGTTTCGGCGTCTGCAGTCCCGCGCCGCGGCTGGCCAGCGGGCCGAGCAGGTCGCGCACCCGCGCGGAGACCTCGTCGGTCAGCGCGACGCCGCTCTCGACGTCGCCGCGGTTGGACACGAACGTGGTCGTTGTCGCCTGCTGGCCGGCGGCCCGGGCCAGACCGGTCAGGGTGCCGGGTGTGAAGAACGCGTTGCGGTTGATCGTCGCGCCCTGTCCCATCCCGGCGATCCCGTGCGCTGGCACGACCGCGGCGACCGTGACGTCGAGCGGCCGGCCGTACACGTAGAACCGGACGGTGTCACCGGCAGCCGCGTCCAGGGAGTCGGCGAGATGCTCGTTGACGACCGCCCGCCCAGGTCCCGGGTCCGGCACGGAAAGGCCCGACGGGTACGGCGCGCCGAACCGCGCGGCGGCGGCGAAGTCAAGCTCCCAGGCCATCGCCCGCGGCTCCGCTAGGCGCTGTCCGCCGTCTTGGCGCAGCGCCGCGGCCGGATCGCCGCGCGTGGTCAGGAGGCCGTCCACGGCCGGGTCGGCCCGCAACGGCGCCAGCCGGGCGGCCACCTCGTCGCCGAACGGCGCGGACGGCGAGCGGACGTACTCGTCGACCGGGCCGAGCACGTCGTACGCGGCCTGGCGCACCGAGCGGTCCAGGGAGTCGCCGACGGTCAGGCTCGCCACGATCAGGGCCGTACCCAGCAGGGACCCGAGTACGACGAGGACCAGTTCGGCGGGGCGGCGTACCACCTGGCGCAGCGCCAGCCGGCGCAGTACCGGCCGGAACAGCAGAAGGAAGGCCACGAAGGCGGCGGCCGCCGCGAGGAGGACCACCAGTGGCGCGGTCAGTTCCGGATACATCGCCATTCACCCCAAGGTGGGAGCGGAGGCGCCGGCCGTGACCGGTACGACCGCCTCGTCGGCGGCCAGCCGTCCGTCGCGCATCCGGACCAGTCGGCCGGCCGCGGCGCCGATGGCCGGATCGTGGGTGACGAGCACGATGGTCTGGCCGTCTTCTGCGTTGAGGCGTTGCAGCAGCGCCATGATCTGTCCGGCCATCGCCGTGTCGAGGTTGCCGGTCGGTTCGACGGCCCAGACGATCGCCGGCCGCGCCACCAGCGCCCGTGCCACGGTGACTCGCTGCTGTTCGCCGCCGGACATCTCGTTCGGCCGGTGACCGGCCCGATGAGCCAACCCGACCCGGTCCAGCATCTCCAGCGACCGGCGGCGGGCCTGCCCGGCGGGGGTGCCGACCAGCAGCAGCGGCAACTCGACGTTCTCCGCCGCGGTGAAGACCGGGATGAGGTTGTACGACTGGAACACGAACCCCATGGAGCGGGCCCGGTGCTCGGTCCGGTCGGCGTCGGACATGGCGAACAGGTCCGCGCCGCCCACCATGACCTGTCCGGCGTCGATGTCGTCGAGCCCGGACAGGCAGTTGAGCAGGGTGGTCTTGCCGGATCCGGACGGGCCCATCACGGCGACGAGGTCACCCGCGTGAACGGTCAGGCTCAGTTCGTGCAGGGCCACCACGCTGACCTGGCCGGAGCGGTAGACCTTGCGGACGTTCACCGCCTCCAGCAACGGCTGGGGCGCGGTCATCGGGTGTGCCATCGTTTCCCCTCTATGCCGCGAGGAACTTCAGCAGGTGGTAGATGACGAAGACCGGCCACACCAGGGCTTGCAGGATGCCCACGACGACCGACCAGAACCCGTCGGCCTGCGGGTGACCCGTGCCTTTCGGTCCTTCTGGTTCATGCTTTCGATGCTGGTCCGGCTGCGGTGTCCGGGTGAGGGCCGTCCGACCCCTCTGCGGGGAGGCGGACGGCCCCAGGTCGGGTCAGCCGAGCAGGTCGGTGATCATCGGCAGCAGCGGGGTCGGCGGATGCCGGTACGCCGGGGCTCCGCGGGGGCGGCTCCGTTGTCGACGGTTAGACGCCGACGGGCGTCCGGTCCTGCTCGTTCGCCTCGGGGGCGGCGAAGGTGGCCGTCTTCGGGGTGACCAGTGCGTGGGTGAACCCGAACAGCGCCAGGATGAACATCGCGGCTGCGGCGAGGAAGGCCAACGTGGCGAACTGCGCCGCCTTGGTGCCGAACTCGCTGAACCCGTACGAGGTCAGCAGCAGACCACGTAGCGTCTCGCCCTTGAACACCGTGTCCCGCTGCTGGCTCACCTCGGCCAACTGTGCCTGCAGGTCGGCCAGGTTGGGGGCGCCGGCCTTCTCCGCCTCGGCCACCTGGGCCCGCAACTGGCTCTGCGGCACACCCAGCTCCGCGTACGTCTTGCCGTCCGCTGTGGACTTCAGGTGCAGGCCGATGAAGTTGTTCGCGTAGCACTCGGCCTGCTTGCCGGTGGTCAGCTTCTGCCCGGCGTACTCGACCACGCACGGCTGCGCCTTCTCCTCGTCGGTGAGGGTGTCGGCCGTCTTGAAGGTGATGTTCTGCGCGCTGAGCTGGTCGGTGACGTAGTTCTTGGCGAAGTTCGCGTTGCTGGTCAGTACGAGTCCGGCGATCAGCAGCAGGCCAGCCAGTACGAGACCGCCAACGCTGACGACGAGGTCCAGGGTCCGACGCTTCATGGGGATCACTCCGTTCGCGGCAAAGATTGATGAGAACGATGCTCGGGTGGTGCGCCGCCCGCCGGCAGAGAACCAAGTCCCGCATCGAGCGGGACCAACGGCCCGGCACCGCGGGACCGCTCGCATGCGGGGACCATCGGCCCTACCCGGCCGTTGGCCTCCGCCGGTGTACTCGATGTCGGAGGTGCGCGATGACGGTGCTGGTGTCGTACGCGACGACGGGTGGCTCCACCGCGGAGATCGCCGAATGGATCGCTGAGGAGTTGCGCGTGGCTGGGTTGGCGGTCGCGGTCCGGCCGGCGGCCGAGGTGGACGACCTCGCCGGGTACGACGCGGTCGTTCTGAACTTCCGTAACCCGGACCCGGTGCGGGCGTGGGCGCGTGGCGTTGCCGCCGATATCAGCGATCCGGCCTGAGTGCCGGAGGGTGGGCCGGGGTGAAGGAGTTCGCTGACTTCCTCGGCGGGCAGCCGCCGTTCGATGCGCTGGACGCGCAGGATCTGGCGCGGCTGGTCGCGCACCTCGAGGTCGATCTGTTGGGGCCCGGTGACATGTTCGGCCAGGTGTGGCTGCTGGCGGGCCTGCCGCCGCCGGTACGGGTACGGGCCCACGAGGAGAGCCTGTGCCTGCGCATCCCAGATCCGCGCACGTTCCTGGCCCGCCCCGACCGGCTACGGTACGGCGCCGTCCGCCCCGGTGCGGAGCGGCCCCGGCTCACCGCCGGGGACGGGCTAGGGCGAGCCGACCAACCGCTGGCCCGCCTGGCCCGCCCGATCGTCTGGTGCTGGCGGCGAACACCGCGGTCAGCTCGACCTCAAGGCGGGCGGCCTCGCCCCCATCGTCGGGCTGTCCCGCTGGATCGCCATCGCCGCCGGCGATGTCAGCGGCACCACGATCGAGCGGCTGCACCGCGGCGCCACGCTCGGCCTGCTCACCGCCGACGAGGCCGACAGGCTGGCCGGAGGTTTCGAGAGCATCTACGGCCTGCTGCTGCGCCACGAGGTGGAGGCGATCCGCGCCGGGAGCACACCGGACACGTTCATCGCACCGAAGGAGTTGGACACGCTCACCCGCCGGCACCTGCGCGAGACGTTCCGGGCGGTCGCGCTCGTCCAGGCACGGGTGGACCGCAACTGGCTGTACCGGCTGCCCGGGTGAGAGCCCCGCTGCCCACGGCCAACCCGCGTACGCCCTGGCGGGAGGCGGAGTTCTGCGTCCTGGACCTGGAGACCACCGGCCTGGACCTGCGCCGCGACGAAATCGTCGCGTACGGCGCGGCGATCGTCCGGCCGGGGCCGGTAGCCCAGGCGGCCTGGGTCGAGCGCGCGTTCCTCGAGCGGGCCGACACCGGCCCGGCCGGCTGATGATCGACACCGCCGCGCTGCTGCGCGCCAGCCGGCTCGCCGACCCCGCCGCCGGGCGCGAGCCGGACCTGGAGACCGCCGCACGCCAGCTCGGCCTGCCCGTACACACCCCACACCACGCGCTGGGCGACGCGTTCACCACCGCGCAGGTGCTGCTCGTGCTCGCCACCCGGATGGAACGCCAGACGACAAGCCGGCGGCCACGCCCGCTCACCGTGGGCGACCTGTACACGGTGTCGAGGCACCACCGCGGCCCGTAGCCGAAGTGGGCACGCAAAGCATGATTCCAGGATCTTCCCGACCAAGCGCAACGGATCCGGTAACGATGGGCTCAACGCCGATGGAACGACCACCACAAGACGGCGCCGCGCGGCCCGCACCCCCGACCGCGGTCCTCGGGGCTGAGGGCCTGTGGCGACGTCCACATGGAGCCCCGGTTGCCGCTCACTCAAAGGACGTCGGTGTCGTGACCGGCCGGGGTGCCCGCGATGGCGTTCCCGCCAGCGGATGTCATGCGGTGACCGGGACGTCGGGCAGGTCGTACCAAAGGTCGCGGATTTCGGTGTAGGCCTTGTCCGGCAGGTTCTCGATGACGGTGATGAGCTCTGGTCGGGCGTGGCTGCCGACGGCGTAGGCGAGCAGGTTGTCGCGGGTGGCGGGCCGTGGGCGAAGGCGGCCTCGATGTGGGTGACGAGTTCGGTGCGGGTGATGGTTGACACTGCTTCTCCCGGTCGGGCGGTGGTGGGGCGGGCGTTCGGGTTCGGCGTGGCCCGCCGAACGAGAGAGTGAAGTCGGCGGGCCACGCCGGGTCCGGTGGGATGTGCGGCTACGGGGGTGCTGGTTCGTCGCTGATGTCCTGGGCGAGGCCGGCCAGTTCGTCGCTGTCGCCGCCGCGGTACAGGCCCATCGCACAATGCAGGCGGCCAGCAGCATGGGTCCGTGCTCGCCCCACAACGGCGAGTCCTGAGCGTAGGAGCCTGCATCTGTCGAGCCCCACGGCCACGGCGTGGTGGGGTGCCGGCACCGCGGGCGGGCGGTGGGGCCCGTGGCCGGTCATGCCGCCGCTCCCGCCACAGGATCGCCGGCCGCCGGTTCGTCCTCGTCGCGCAGCGCGTCGAGTAGTTCGGCCTGACTGGCCAGCAGACCGGTCAGGAAGCTGCGGGCGGCGCGCATCAGGTCAGCCACGTCAGGGCCGGCCAGGGCGTACAGGACGGTGTTGCCGTCCCGGGTCGCGGTGACGATCCCGGCCCGGCGCAGCACTGCCAGCTGCTGGGACAGGCTGGATGCCTCGATGTCGACGTCGACGAGCAGGTCCCGCACCGGCTTCGGCCCGTCACCGAGCATTTCCAGGACCCGGATCCGGACCGGGTGCCCGAGGGTGCGGAAGAACTCGGCTTTGGCTTGGTACAGCGGAACCATCGACTCTCCCCACCGGTTCTCCGTATAGGTGCAATTGAAGACCTCTTCAATTGCTACGTCCAGCCCGCCCGTCATAGCTGTGACCCATACCACCCGCAACGAGGCGACCCTGGGTGCGCGAGGTCGCCGAGCTGACCACGCCGATCGGCCCGGTGCCGACACCGGACGCGCTCGACACCGCAGGGCTGGATGTGTCTGCTGTGGACCTGGCGGCGGCGCTACGGGTTCGATGTGGAGGCACTCCCGGCCGTGCTGTGGACCGAACTCGACGCCCTGCACGCCCGGATGGCCGTTCAGTAGCCGGTCCGCGTGCGGGGGTTGGGCCGGCCGCTGGAGAGCCGGAACAGCCGCGGTGCGAGGACGCGTAGCAGTCGGGCCAGGTCGTTGTGGTGCCCGTCGCGGCGTAGCCGCAGCGCGGTGTCGATCGCGGCGGCCAGTACCGCGCCGGTGGGTCCCCAGCCCGGCGCCCACAGCCGGATACTGGCGGCCAGGCCCGTCAGTTCGGCCACGACGTGCCAGGCGTCCACCGAGTCACGGTCCAGGGCGGGCAACAGCTCGACGGTCACCACCAGGTAGGCGTCCCACGCGGCGCGGCGGGCCGGCTCCAACTCCATCGGCCTGGTCACAGGTCGTTTCCGGCGTAGGACAGGTTGAAGCTCTTATTCGTCAGTGGGAAGTCGGGGACGATCGTGTCGGCCAGGGCGACGGGCAGGGCGGGCCAGTTGAGGAACGACGGGTCGACGATCTTGACTCGGGTGATGGTGCCGTCGGGATGTAGTTCGACGCGGTGGGTGATGGTGCCGCGCCATCCTTCGGCGATGCCGACCCCGGATGCCGGCCGCTCGAGTGCCGGGTGGGGTGGCTGGTGGTGGTGCCGGGGTGAGGGTGGGTAGCAGGGTGGTGAGGATCGCTGTGGAGGCTTGGATTTCGTCGGCGCGGATCAGGAAGCGGGCCAGGACGTCGCCGCTGGTGTGGACCGGGATGGTGAGCGCGTCCAGGGTGGTGTGGGGTGGGTGTGGCGGGCGTCGGTGGGTAGGCCGCTGGCGCGGGCGACGTAGCCGACGGCGCCGATGTCGGCGGCCTGCTGTTGGGTGAGGACGGCGGTGCCGGTGAGCCGGTCGCGGACCACGGTGTGGTTCAGGGCGATGTCGACGATTTCGGCGATGTCGTCGGCGACCGCCTGAATGGTGGCCGGGTCGGGGATGGTGTGCAAGTGGGCGCCGCCGGGGTAGACGGCGCCGCGGAGCAGCCGGTGGCCGGTGGTGGCGTGGTTGAGGCGTAGCAGGGTTTCGCGGATGCGTTGGGCGTGGGTGTGGGCGATGCCGTAGCCGACGTCGTTGCAGATGGCCCCGATGTCAGCGACGTGGTTGTGCAGCCGTTCCAGTTCCAGCACGGCGGCGCGGGCACGTTGCGCGGCGGCTGGTATCGGCCAGCCGAGGGCGTCTTCGACGGCGAGGCTGTAGGCCAGGGCGTGCCCGACGGCGGTGTCGCCGCTGACCCGCTCCGCCAAGGCCACCCGATCATGGGCGGGGTGGCCTTCGAAGAGTTTCTCGATTCCTTTGTGGACGTACCAGAGGCGGGCTTTGAGTTTGAGGATGGTTTCGCCGACGACGGAGAACCGGAAGTGGCCGGGTTCGATCAGGCCGGCGTGGACGGGTCCGACGGGGATTTCGTAGACGCCGGGGCCTTGCACGGTGACGAACGGGAACGCCTCGGAGGCGGCCAGGGGTGGTCGGGGGCCGGCGTCGGCGCGCATGGGGTGCCAGCCGTGCGGCCAGTGCGGGTGCCGGACCAGGCGTCGGGGCAGCGGATGGCCTACGGGTTGGACGCCGTACAGGTCGTGCATCTCGCGTTCGAAGCGGCCGGCGGGAAGGACAGGGCGGCGAGGCTGGGCACGGTGGGTTGGTCGGGGCGGGTGCGTAGGTGCAGTTCGGTGCGCTGGTCGGGTGGGCCGGCGGTGAACAGGTACACGATCCGGATGGCGTCCGGGTCGTGGTGCGCGGCGACCAACGCCAGTCGGGCGCCGCCGGCGAGCAGCTGTGCGGCGTGGTCGGCGAGGTTGTCGGTGGTGACGTCGATGACCGTGGCCGGTGGGGGCGCCGGGTGGGGTTCGGTCATGTCAGTGGCCTCCCACGATCGTCGTGGCGGCGGTGTCCAACAGCTCCCGCAGCGGGCCGAGGCTGATCCCGAGGGCCGCGGCGGCGGCCAGCCCGACGGCAAGGGGGCGATCGCTGCCACGCGTGGCCGGCTGGTGGGGTGGGCGGGTCGGTGGCCGGGGCCGGGTTGGGTGCGCCGAGCAGGATGCCGGCGCTGTTGCGGGTCAGGGCGGCGAACGCGACCAGCACGAGGATGAACGCGGCCGCGGTGGCCCAACCGGTGCCGCTGGTGAGGCCGGCGCGGGCGATCCCGATTTCGGAGGCGAACAGGCTGAACGGCGGCATTCCCAACAGGGCGAGCAGGGCCAGGCCGAACGCGCCAGCGAGCGCCGGGTGCCGGGCGACCAGGCCGCGTACGGCGGTGATGCGGGAGCTGCCGGACAGGTGCAGCAGCTGCCCGGCGCCGCAGAACGCGACGGCCTTGCCCAGGCCGTGGCCGAGTACGTGCAGCAGTACGGCGGTGATCGCCAGGCGGCTGCCGGTGGCGGTGCCCAACGCGACCAGGCCCATGTGTTCGATGGAGGAGTAGGCGAGCATGCGTTTGTAGTCCTGTTGGGCGATCAGCAAGAGCGCGGCGACGGCCAGGGAGGCGAGGGCGGCGACCAGCAGGATGGTGCGGGTGTAGCCGGTTTCGAGGACGGCGTCGGTGATGGTCTTGTAGCGCCAGATGGCGTAGAACGCCACGGACAGCAGCACCCCGGACATGAGGGCGGAGACGGGGCGGGGGCTTGGCTGTGCGCGTCGGGTAGCCAGGCGTGCATGGGGGCGAGGCCGGCTTTGGTGCCGAACCCGAGCAGCAGCAGCCCCATGGCTAGTCGGGTCAGGTCGGGGTCGAGGCCGGCGGTGTGGCTGGTCAGGTGGGTCCAGTTGAGGGCGGTGGTGCCGTGGGCGCCGGCGGCGACCGCGGTGGCGTAGACGCAGACGGTGCCCAGGAACGCGATGCCGATGCCGACCGAGCACAGCACCACGTACTTCCATGCGGCTTCGACGGAGGCGCGGCTGCGGCGGTGGCCGACCAGGAACGCGGTGACGATGGTGGTGGCCTCGACCGCGACCCAGAGCAGGCCGAGGTTGTCGGCCAGCACGGCCAGACTCATGGTGGCCAGGAACAGTTGGACCAGGATGAGGTAGCGGCGGGCGGTCGTCGGGGTGCCGGCCCCGGCGGCAGCCTCATCATCGAGGTGGTGCACGCCGGCCCAGCAGGCGATGGTGGCGACGGAGCCGATGACGATGAGCATGAACGCGGTCAGCGCGTCGCCGCGCAGCAGCCCGGAGGCGACCTGCCGGCCGCCGGTGACGGCGGTGCCCAGCCCGATGCCGGCGGCCAGGATGCTGGCGGCGGCGGCCACCCCATCCAGGCGGCGGGGCGCCGGCCGAGCAGGGCGGCGACGCCGGCCGCGGCCAGCGGGGCGGCGATCGGCAGATACAGGGCCAGGGTGGGGGTCATCAGTCGTGCAGCTCTCGTAGTTCGTCCAGGTCGGTGTCGCCGAACGCGGCGTGCAGGCGGGTGGTGAGCACCTGCAGCACCAGCACCGCGAGGAGCAGGTCGGCCGAGACGCCCAGCTCGACGACGAGGGGGACGCCGCCGGTGGCCAGGAACGCGACGGCGGCGATGCCGTTGTCGATCAGCAGCACGCCGACGATCTGGGAAATCGCGCGGCGGCGGGTGGCGGCCAGGAAGAACCCGACCAGCACGACGGCGATACCGACCGGCGCCGCCCGCGCCGTCGCGGCGGGGGCGAGGTCGACGAGGGGGCGGGCGGCGGCGTAGGCGAGCAGGACCAGTACAGCGGCGGCGAGCATCGAGGCGGAAACGTTGACCAGCGGGGCCGTCTCCCGGGCCCCGGGCACCTGGGCCAGCACGCGGCGCAGCAGCCACGGCAGCAGCCCGGCCTTGAGCAGCCCCACCCCGACCGCCACCGCCGCCGCCTCGCCGCTGCGATCCTCGACCGCGAGGAGGACGGCGATGCCGGTCAGGGCCAGCCTTGGACGGTGAGCAGGGCGATCAGCGCGGACAGTTCCCGGCGCCACAGCACCCCGATCGCGGTCAGCAGAAACAGTCCACACGCCAGATTGAGCAGTTGGGAGTTGAGGGTGCCGGTCATCGACGGTCTCTCATTCAGGCCAGGACGGCGGAGGTGATGACCGCGAGCAGGCCGAGGACGAACGAGCCGGCGAGCAGTTCCGGGATGCGGAACAGGCGCAGTTTCGCGGCGAACACCTCACCGGCGGCGAGGAGCCCGCCCAGGACGGCGAGTTTGGCGACGAACACCACGGCGGCCAGGGCGATGGCGAGGGGGCGCAGGGTGGTGGCGACGCCCCAGGGGATGAACAGGTTGGCCAGCAGGCCGAGCAGGATGCTCAGCCGCATCGCCGCGGCCCACTCGACCAGGGCCAGGTCGCGGCCGGAGTATTCCAGGACCATGGCTTCGTGGACCATGGTCAGCTCCAGGTGGGTGGCCGGGTTGTCCACCGGTAGCCGGCCCGCCTCGGCGAGGGTGGCGATCGCGAGGGCGGCGGCGGCGAGGGCGCTGGCGGGGGTGAACACCGAGGCGGGGTCGGTGGCGCCGGCGGCGACGATGGCGCCGAGGTCGGTCGACCCGACCCGGGTGGACAGCGCGAACACCGACAGCAGCAGCGTGGGCTCGACGAGGGCGGCGATGGTCATCTCGCGGCTGGCGCCCATGCCACCGAACGCGGTCCCGGTGTCCAACCCGGCGAGGGCGAGGGCGACAGTGCCGAGCAGCAGCAGCCCGACCACGACGATCAGGTCGGCGACCCCGGGCAGCGGGCCGCGGGTGGACAGGTACGGGGCCGCGGCGGCGACCAGCACGCTGGTGGCCATCAGCACCACCGGTGCGGCGGTGAAGAACACCCCCGCGTCGGCCGGGGTGATCGGCTCCTTGCGCAGCAGTTTGCGCAGATCCCGCCACGGCTGGACCAGTCGGCCGCCGGCGCGGCCCTCCAGCCGCGCCCGCACCGCGCGCATGAACCCGATCAGCAGCGGGGCGACCGCCGCGACGAGGACCGCCTGTGTCGCGGCCATGGCCCAGGCGCTCACCGGATCACTCCGGCGACCAGGACCGCGACCAGCGCGGTGAGCATGTAGGCCAGGTAGCGGTGCACGCTGCCGGACGCGAGGGCGCGGGCGGCCCGGCCCACCGTGTCGACGGCCGTGATGAGTGGCCGGTAGAGGCGGGCCTCGATACGGTCCGGCAGCCGCCGCCGGTACTGCACGGCCCGCACCAGGTAGGCGGACTCGGCCGGGTGGGTGACGTCGACGTCCTGCTCCGGTGCCAGGACGTCGTCGAAGACCCGCTGCAACGGCTCGGCGAACGACGTCGCGGTGTACTCCATCCGCGGCGTCAGTGGTCCGTCGCCGCAGTCCCACGCCACCGCCCGCCGCCTGGCCCGGCCGAAGGCGCGGCCGGCGGCGGCGAACCCGACGGCGAGCCCGACCACTCCGACCGCGATCCACAGTGGAGCGATCGTGGAGGTGATGCCGGCCAGCCGCACGTCCATACCGCTGCCGGAAAGCGGCGCCGCCCCCGTGTTCAGTTCGGCCGCGATCCGGTCCAGGGCCGGGGCCGCCACGGTCGGGGCGACAGCCAGCCCGGCGCAGGCCGCCGCGGCCAGGCCCATCCCGGCCAGCATGCTGGGCGGGGACTCGACCGCCCGGGCGGCGGCGGTGCTGCGCGGCCGGGCCAGAAACCCGGTGCCGAGGGCCTTGACGTAGGCGGCCACACCGACGCCGGCGGTCAACGCGACGACCGCGACCGCGGCCGGTGCGGCGATCGTCAGGACCGTGCCGGCGGCCGGTGCCTGGTGCAGCAGCGCCTGCAACAGCAGCCACTCGGAGATGAACCCGTTGCCGGGCGGCAGCGCCGCCGCACCCAACGCGCCGACCGTGAACAGGACGGTGGTGGCCGGCATCCGCCGCGACAGCCCACCCAACGCGTCCAAATCGCGGGTACCCGTGGCGTGCAGCACCGACCCGGCCCCGCAGAACAACAGCGTCTTGAACCCGGCGTGGTTGACGGCGTGCAGCAATGCCGCCGCCAGCGCGACCCCGGCCACCCCGGGTTGCCCGGCGTCGGCCCACAACCCGGCCGCGGCCAGGCCGAGCAGGATCAGCCCGATGTTCTCGCTGGTGGAAAACGCCAACAGCCGCTTCAAATCGGTGGCCACCACGGCCTGCAAAATCCCGTACAACGCCGACACCGCGCCGATAGCGGCGAGCAGCAGCCACCACCACCGCGATCCGCCGCCGAACAGGTCGAAGCCGACCCGCACGATGCCGTACACGCCGAGCTTGACCATCGCCGCGCTCATCAACGCCGACACATGCGACGGGGCCTCGGCGTGCGCGCGCGGCAGCCACGGATGCAGCGGCACCGCCCCCGCCTTCGACGCGAACCCGATCAGGCACAGCAAGAACACCCCGCCGGACACCGCCGGCGACAGGCCCGGCGCGGCGGCGCGGATCACCGCGAACGACTCCCCGCCAGAGGCCGCGGCCAGCCACACCAATCCAGCAGCACCGCTACGAACCCGGCCTGGGTCATCGCCGCGTACCACAGCCCGGCCGTGCGCACCGCGGGGCTGTGCCGATGCTCCGCGAGCACCAGCAGCAGCGAGGTGACCGCCATCAGTTCCCACGCCAGCAGGAACGTCGACACATTGGCCGCGGCCGGGACCAGCAGCATCGCCGCGACGAACACCGGCAGCACGGCCAGGGCGGTCCGGGAGGCCGGGCCGTGCCCGCCACGGCCGGTATACCCGACCGTGTAGATCCCGACGACGGCGGCGACGGCGCCGATCAGCAGCAGGAACCAGCCGGCGAGGGCGTCCACCGACAGGCTCACCCCCGCCAGCGGCAGCAGATCTGGCAGGCGTGCCTGCCAGCCGGTACCGGACACCGCGGCCAACCCAGCCGCTACACCGGCCGCCCCGACCGCGGCTGTCGCCGCACCGGCCGTCGTCGACCGCCAGCGGGCCGGCGTCACCAACCCGGCCAGGGCACCGGCACCCGCGAGCGCGTACGCGGCGCCCAGCGCCGACGCGACCTGGTTCACCGGCCCGACACGCCGCGCAGGGCGGCCACGATCGCCGCCGGCTCCGGCGGACACCCCGGCACCTGCACATCCACCGGCACCACATCACCGACCGGGCCGTGCACCCCGTGCCCGCCGGCGAACATCCCACAATCCCGGGCGCAGTCACCCACCGCGACGACCAGCCGCGGCTGCGGCATCGCCTCAAACGTCTTACGCAACGGCCCGGCCATGTTCACCGTCACCGGGCCGGTCACCGTCAACACATCCGCGTGCCGCGGCGAGGCCACCAACCGCACCCCGTGCCGCTCGCCGTCATACACCGGGCCAAACGCCTGCCCGATCTCGATCTCACACCCGTTGCACGACCCGGCATCCACATGCCGCACCTGCACCGACCCACCCAAACCGGCCCCCGCCGGCAACCGCTCAGGCGCCGCCGGTGCCGGCTCAGCAACCCGCCCCACACCGCGGATCTTGCCGATCAGCCCCAAGACCCTCTCCTCGTGTCTGGCCCACGCAGCGGCCTCACGGCGGCCCGGCCCGATCCGTCGCCGCGCGCAGGTCACCCAACAATTCGGCCTGGCTGGTCAACACCTCGGTCAGGATCCGCCGCGCGACCGCGAGCAGCTCAGCCACCTGCGGGCTGACCAGCGAGTAGTACACCGCCGAACCGTCCCGGCGGGTCACCACCAGATTCGCCCGACGCAGCACCGACAGCTGCTGCGACAGATGCGCCGACTCGATCCCCACCTCGGGCAGCAGCTCCGAAACCGCGTGCTCCCGCTCCGACAACAACTCCAAAACCCGGATCCGCGCCGGGTGCCCCAACGTCTTGAAAAACTCTGCCTTGGCCTGATACAGCGGCGTGCTCACTGGGCCACCCCCTTCTGCGGGGACACGCTACGTGCCCCATCACCGCCGGGTCGCCACCCGACGACCGCTCCACGCCTTCAAGCCTCATGAGTTGCCAAACTTAGCAACTCGTTATTGTGGTAAGCGCGGTGGGGTCGGCGATACGATGAGGTCGCTCCACCATTGTGTGAGCTGGACGGGATGACCAGGGCCGCCTCCGTTGGGCGGCGAGAGGCCCGTGGAGTCGGGCCCGCTCGGGGTGCCCTCACCGTCGATGAGATCGCCGAAGCCGCCGCCATCCCCGTGATCGACGAACTCCGCGGCCGGGCCGTGGAAATGTACGTCGCGCTCAAACCCGGCCACCCACCCAGCAAACTCATCGAGGACAGGGTCGTACGCACGATCGAGCAACAGATCGGGAAGATCGCCCGGCCAGCCAACGTGTGGATCGTCGCCGACATGCCCAAAACCCGATCCGGAAAGATCATGCGCCGGGTCATCGCCGCCGTCTCCAACTTCACCGACGTGGGAGACACCACCATGCTGGCCAACCCGGAGATCGTCGAAGACATCCGCCACCACGTCCAAAGCGAGAAGCTCGCCCGTGGCCAGCTACCCCGCGAGCTGACACCGCAGGAGGCCGAACAGATCAAGGCATTCGGCCACGCCGACTAGGGGCAGGGGCACCGCTCCACGTTCGCGATCACCGCGGCCATCGGCGCCTTGTCACGCAGCAACCCGGCTGTGGGGCCGGCATGTGCGGCAGCCAGCAGTGCGCGGTCGGCGGTCATGTGCTCACCTCTCCGGCGACGTCGAGCAATGCGAGGTCGCTCCCTGCCGGTCCGACCAGGCAAATGCCGACAGGTAACCCGGACGATAACGTCACCGGGACGTTCACCGCGGGCAGCCCTCCGATTCCCGCGATGATCGTCAGGGACATCGTCCGGACCCGTAGCTGGTCCGTCGATGCGCCGATGGGTGGCGCCGCCGCAGGCACGGTCGGCAACATCAGGATCCGTTCGCCCAGCCATGAACGGATCCGGGCGCGCGCGTCACCGATGACGCGCCGCGCCGCCTCCGCGGCGTCGGGCGTGATCGTCGACGCTTGGGCGAACCTGGCACGGGCATCCGGTCCGAGGCACTCCATGCGGGAACCGAGCCAGTCGCCGTAGGCACTCCATGCCGCCGCGCCCACGACCGATTGGAATGCGGCCAGCCACCCCGGCTCCGGCGTGAAAGCTCCCTCCGTGGCGACATCGAGAATTCCCGAGGCGGCCCGTACCGCTCGTCCGATCTCGTCGTCCGCGATGGCGAGCAGCGCCTCGGCGATGACCGCCTCGCCTGGCGAGGCGGTGTCCTGCGGAAGCAGGATGGACGCTGCCCTGCGGAGGGTCTCGTGCCGTCGCGTGAGAAGTCCGACCGTGTCGAAGTTGGGCGCGAGCGGAAGAACTCCAGCCGTCGGTATCACGCCGTGGGTGGGCCGGAACCCCCACAGACCCTGAAAGGCCGCCGGCACACGTACCGAGCCGCCGGTGTCGGTGCCGAGTCCGATCGTCACCTCCCCTGCGGCGACCGCTGCGGCTGGCCCGGACGTCGACCCACCGCTGATACGGCCGGGCGCCCGCGGGTTCGGCGGAGTCCCGTAGTGGTGGTTGACCCCATCAGGCTGTATGCGAACTCGTCGGTTTGCGCGATTCCGCGTACCGAGGCGCCGGCGTCGAGGAGCGCCGCAACTGCATGGGCGTGGGCCTTTTCAGTTGCGGCTGCGGCCAGCCAGGCGGGATTGCCCGCACCGATCGGGTGGCCGGCGATCGCGAAGAGGTCTTTGACCGCGACCGTCTCACCGTCGAGGGCTCCGGATCCCGACGGCTCGACGAGCGGATCGCCTACCGCCCGCCAGATCCGAGCGTCGGGCTCAGGCCGGGCCGGCGACGTTCCCGGAACCGTCCCGCCGGCGGTGATCACCGGCTCAGATCGGCAGCTGGGACGAACGCGCGGAAATTGCTTCGGTGGAAGACGATCGGATCGGTCTCGGGGTTCATCGAGAGCGCAGCTACCTGCAGCACCACGATCACGTGGTCACCGGCCTCGATCTCGCGGTATGGGACGCATTCGAGCCACAGTGGTGCGTTCTCGATGAAGACCGCGCCACCCTCGCTGGCCACCCAGTGGATGCCCGCGAATCTGTTCTGTGAGCGGGTGGAAAGCATGCGGGCCACACTTGAGTGCTCGCTGGCAAGGACGCTTAGCCCGAACCTGGCCTGTTCGGCGAGGCGCTCCCAGGTCGTCGACGTGTGGGCGACGCACACGGACACCAGGGGAGGGTCGAGCGAGACTGAGGTGAAGGAGCTGGCCGCCATCCCCATCGGCTCGCCGTCGACCAGCGAGCAGAAGGCGGTCACACCGCTGGGGAACAGGCCCAACGCCCGCCGTAGCAGCGAGCTGTCGAATGTGCCGTCGGACGTACCGATCATCTTCTTAGTCGCGGTCATCGCCGATCCTTTCCAGGTGCTTGGCAGCCACGGCGAGCCAGGCGTCGAGCTCGCGGGACTCGGCGTAGGAGCTGTCGAGGAGGTAGAGGCTCGGCGCGGGGCAGCTCGCGCCGATCTCGACCAGCACCGGACGCAGGGTCAGTTCCGGGGCGAGCGCATGCTGAGGAGCGGCGCCGAGCATCAGCGCGAAGGTCGTGATCTGGCCGAGCTCTCCTTGGCCGAACTGATCGAGGAAGAGCTTCAGCAGGCCGCTGTAGGTCCCCTTGAAGGTCGGGGAAGCCACGATGAGCACGTCGGCCGCCAGGACCGCCTTTTTGGCCTGCGCGACTGCGGCATCGCCCCAGCCGAGCAACCCGGCACCGAGGTCCACTACGTCGATCACCGCCTGCGGCGCCGAGCCCGTGAGCCGCTCCGCCACCAGTTCGGCGGCGGCGCGGGTCCGCGACGCCGGCTTCGGATTGCCGACCACAACGATGACGTTCATGTTCTCCTCCCTCGCCAGAGGATCTCGTTCTGTATACAATCCGACCCATGTTTCTCCTGCGGGCAACCGATGTAACCGCTGTATTTCGCGAGAGCTCACGTGGCTCGACCCCATCGATCATTGCCATCGAAGCACCGCCGAAGAGCACGGAGCGGCCAAGCGCGTGACGGCTGAGGGTGCAGTTGGCACGGCCACTGTTCCGGCCGGGAGTCGGCCGTGGGCGCCGTTGTTCTCGACCCCGGGCTACCGCGAACTCCTGGCCGCGTGCTGCCTGTGGCATGGCGGCCGTTGGGGTGGGTTCTTCATCGCGAACTA
>NZ_BLPG01000002.1:900000-1028826 GCF_011764445.1 Phytohabitans rumicis | reverse complement strand
TGCACCAGGTAGCGCACGCTGGAGACGCTGCCGAACCCGTTCGCGAACAGGATCGCGGCCAGCCAGGTCAGCGCCAGCACGCCGAACGCCCACGCGGCCCGGTTGTGCCGCAGTCCGGCCCGGATCGTGGTCATCACGCCACCCTTTCCCTGGTCGCCAGGGTCTTGATCGCGACCGCGACGACGAGCACGACGCCCTGCAGGATCATCTGGTAGAAGGTCGAGATCCCGGTGAACAGCAGCAGGTTGGTCAGCAGGCCGAGCAGCAGCGCGCCCAGCAGGGTGCCGCGCATCCGTCCCACCCCGCCGAAGAAGCTGATCCCGCCGAGCACCGCGACCGCGATCGAGTTCAGCGTGTACGGCGCGCCGATCGTCGGGTCGCCGGAGCCGGTCTGGATGGCCAGCCCGATGCCGGCCAGCCCGGTGAACAGGCCCGCCAGGGCGTACCCGAGGATCTTGGTCCGGCGGGTGTCGATGCCGCTGGCGAACGCGCCGTGCTCGTTGCCGCCGACCGCGTACAGGGCCAGCCCGAAGCGGGTCGTCTTGACCAGCTTCCACAGGCCCAGGGCCAGCAGCACCGCGACCGCGGGCAGCGCCAGGCCGTACCAGCCCTGGTTGTACGCCCGTACCAGCCCGGCCGGGACGTGCCCGCCGGGCTGCGGCAGCACGATCAGGGTGACGCCGCCCCACAGGAACGACGCGGCCAGCGTGACGATGATCGGCGGCAGCCCGGCGAACGCCACCAGGGCGCCGTTGGCCGCCCCGGCGAGCATGGTGACAACCAGCGCCAGCGCCATGGCGGCCAGCACGCCGCCGGTGCTGTCCGGCGCGGTGACCGCGAACACCGCCATGCCCAGCGCGAGCACCGCCCCGAGCGACAGGTCGATCCCGCCGGTGAGCATCACGATGGTCTGCGCCACCGCGGCCAGGATCAGCGGCAGGAACTGCGCGGACAGGATGGTGACGGTGGCCGGCTCCAGCAGCGTCGGGTCCAGCCGCTGGTACGCCACGAGCACCACCGCCAGCAGCGCGCCCAACCCGACCAGGTCCAGGTTGCGCCCGGCCCAGTCACGCATGGGTGACCTCCTCGGTGTGTTCGACGACGGTGTGACCCACGACGGAGGCGTGCACCAGGCGTTCCTCGGTCAGGTCGGCGCCGGCCAACCGGTCCACGACCGCGCCCTCGTACAGCACGACCACCTCGTCGCACAGCCCGACCAGCTCCATCGTGTCGCCGGAGGTGACCAGCACGGCCATCCCCTCGCCGGCCAGCTCGCGCAGCAGGTGGTAGATCTCGCGCTTGGTGCCCACGTCGATGCCGCGGGTCGGCTCGGCCAGCAGCAGCACCCGGGGACGCAACGGCAGCCACTTGGCCAGGGCCACCTTCTGCTGGTTGCCGCCGGACAGCCGGCGTACCTCCTGGGCCGGTGAGGCGGCCTTGACCCGCATCCGGCGCATCAGCTCCTCGACGAGGGCGGCCTCGCGCCGCCGGGAGACGGTGGTCAGCGCGCGGGCCGGGGCCAGCGCGCGCAGGCTGGTCAGCGCCAGGTTGGCGCGGACGCTCTGCGCCACGTGCAGCCCCTCGGTCTTGCGGTCCTCCGGCACGTAGCCGATGCCCCGGCGGATCGCCTCGCGGGGCGTCGCGAGGCGGCACGGCCGGCCGTCCACTTCGATCTGTCCACTGTGGCGGGCCAGGCCGAACAGCGCGCGCAGCACCTCCCGCTGCCCCTGTCCCTGCAGGCCGCCGAGGCCCACGATCCGGCCCGGTGCCAGCTCCAGGTCGACGCCGGCACACGCGCGCGGCACTGTGCCGGTTGGCTCGCTCCGCTCGCTTCGGCCTCGGCTGCCGGCGCAATCCGAGCTGGTCGCTCCGCGCCCAGCTCCGGATTGATCCGGCCCCGAGACCAACAGGCCGCGGACGGCCAGCGCCGGCGCCGCAAGCGCGGCCGCCGACGCCTTGGCCGGGAACATGTCCGTCAGTTCCCGGCCGACCATGAGCCGGACCAGGTCGTCGTGGTCGGTCTCCGCACGTTCGCGGGTGGCCACCACTGCACCGTCCTTGAGTACGGTCAGCCGGTCGCCGACGGCGAACAGTTCCGCCATCCGGTGGCTGACGATGATCACCGAACGCCCGCGCCCGCGCAGCTCGCCGACCACCTGGAAGACCGCGCGCACCTGGTCCTCGTCGAGCGCGCTGGTCGCCTCGTCGAGGATCAGCAGGCGCGGGTCGCCGCTCAGCGCCTTGGCCAGCTCCACGAGCTGCTGGGCGCCGAGCGGCAGCCGGCCCGCCGGGGTGCGCGGGTCGACGTCGAGGCCGACCCGTTCCAGCAGCGGGCGGGCGCGCGCCGCCAGGTCACGGTGGCGCACCAGCCCTCGCCTGCTTGGCCAGGAACCCAGGAACACGTTCTCGGCCACGCTCTGGTGCGGGTTGAGGCTCAGCTCCTGGTGCACCGAGGCGATGCCGGCGGCCCGGGCGCGGTGCGGTGACCACGCCCGGAACCCACCCCGAACCGGTTGACCGTCGTACCGGATCGTGCCGGAGTCCGCGGTGAGCAGGCCGGTGACCAGCGAGAGCACGGTGCTCTTGCCGGCGCCGTTCTCGCCGACCAGGGCCAGCACTTCGCCGGCGCGGACGTCGAAGCTCACCTCGTGCAGCACCCGCACGCCGGCGAAGGACTTCGACACCCGTTCGACGCTCAGCAGTGTCATCTGTCAGGCGCCGATGAGCTTGTCGATCTCGCTCTGCGCGATCGGCTGGATCGGGTACGAGTCGTCGGGCTGGTCGGTCTTGACGTACTGGTCCAGGTTCTCGTCGGTGATCTCGGGCAGCGGCACCGTGATGGTCGTCGGGACCGCCTTGCCGCCGGCCTTGGCGACGGCCGCCTCCAGCGCGATCACGGACAGGTAGTTGGGCTGCGCGGTGGCCAGCGAGGAGAACCCGGCCGACTTCTTGTCCGCCCACATCTTCAGGAACCCGTTGTAGTTCTCGCCGGTGATCGGCACGAGCTTTTTGTTCTGCTTGACCAGGGTCGAAAGGGCCGCCGCCGACAGCGCGCCGCCCTGGGAGAAGACGCCGGTGATGCCCGGGTGCGCGGAGTACGCGGAGGCGAACGCCTGGGACGCCGGCGCGAGGTTGTACTCGCTGTGCACGTTCGCGACGATCTTGATGTCCGGGTACTTCTTGAACACCTCCTCGGCGCCCTTCCAGCGGTCCTCGCTGACCGAGACGCCGGCCGGGCCGTTCATCGCGATGATCTCGCCCTTGCCGCCGAGCTTGTCGGCCAGCCACTGGCCCATCATCCGGCCCCACTCGACCTGGTCGGTGCCGACCCGGATGACCTTCTCGCTGGTCACCAGGCTGTCGAAGTTGACCACCACGATGCCGGCGTCGACGGCCTGCTCCAGCACCGGGTTGAGCGCCGTGGACGAGCCGGCGTCGACGAGGATGACGTCGTACTTCTGCTGGATCATGGCGCGGATCTGGGCGATCTGCTGCGAGGTGTCGCCGTTGGCGTTGAACGTCTCGTAGCTGGCCACCTTGCCGGCGCTCTTCAGCGTCGCGACGTCGTCCTCGAGCATCTTCAGGGTCTGCTGCATCCAGGACGGGGCCAGGTAGATGGTGGACCAGCCCACCTTCAGCGCCTTCGCGGCGGCGCTCGTCGTGCTGCCGCTGGGCGTGTCGTTGCCCGAGTCGACGTTGCAGGCACCGGTGGTCAGTACGGCCGCGAGGGCTGCGGCGGCGACCAACGCACGTCTGCTGAGCTTGCCTCTCATAACAATCTCCCTAACGAGCTATGTTCGTAAGTAGTTCGTAGTAGTAGGGTGCGATCAGGATGCGCTGGCAGGGCTGCTTCGGTCAACAGGGGGTTCGTAAAATGTTTATGCAACGAGCTACTTCCGAACCCATGCCGTATGAGGTGCCATGCCGATCGTGATCGGGCTCGTCGTCCACGCCAGCCATCAGTCGCTCTTCGAGGAGGCCACCCGGACCCTGTCCGGCGTACGGCTGGCCTGGGTCGCCTACCGGCACGAGGACGAGATCCGGCCGCGGGTCGAGGAGATGCTGGGCCGCGAGCACGTGCACGGCCTGCTGCTCGGCCCAGTCCCGTACGCCAAGTCCCGCGACCTGCTCCCGGCCGACCTGCCCGTGGCCGTGGTCCGGTCCGCCGACCTCGACCTGTCGATCGCGTTCTTCCGCGCCGCCGCCCGCGGCTGGCGCCCCACCCCGGTCAGCATCGACACCTTCGACCCGGAGGCCGTCGACGAGATCACCCGCGCCCTCGACCTCGACCGCCGCCAGGTCACCTGCCTGCCGTACGACCCGGAGCAGAGCGTGGCGCAGATCGTCGAGTTCCACCGGCAGGCCCGCGAGCGCACCGGCGCCGACTACGCGATCAGCCTGCGGACCGCGGTCACCGCCGAACTGCGCGCCGCGATGCCGGTCCTCAACGCCCTGCCCGGCACCGCGACCATCCGGGCCAACCTGCACGAGCTGGCCCTGCGCATCCAGTCCCGGCAGGCCACCGCGTCGCGCTTCGCGGCCGGCGTCTTCCTCGTGGTCAACCAGGAGGCCCAGGCCGACCTGGACCGCACCCGGATCGGCCTGATGAACCTGCTCGTCAACACCCCCGAGTTCAGCGACGCCTGGATCGAGAACCGGGACCGCCGCGGCGTGGTCGTCTTCGCCCACAAGGCGCTCTTCGAGCAGGCCACCCACAGCTGGGTCTCGCTGCCCACGCTCGCCCAGGCCCAGGAGACCCTCGGGGTACGGCTGGCCGCCGGGTTCGGCGTCGGCGCCTCCGCGCGTACCTGCGTGCAACTGGCCGAGTGGGCGGCGGCGCGGGCCGAGCAGGAGGACACGCCGTCGGCGTACCTGGTCGAGGACAGCGGTGTGATCATCGGCCCGATGAGCGGCTCGGCGTCCCCGCTCGCGTACACCTACCGCGGGCACGGCGACGACCTGGAAGACCTGGCCCGCCGCGCCGGGCTGAGCGCGGCCACCCTGTCCCGCCTGGCCGCCCTCGAACGCACCCTCGCCGGCCGGGCCATCTCACCCAGCGACCTGGCCAGCTCGCTGGGCATCACCGACCCCAGCGGCCGGCGCCTGATCCGCAAGCTGGGGGAGTCCGGCCTGGTCACCGAGGAAGGCAGCGCGCAGATGCACCGCAAGGGGCGGCCCACCCGCCTCTACCGCCTCGCGATCAGCCCCGCCGTCACCGGCGAGACGTCGTAGCGGCATGACCTACGATCTGCTGCTGGCCGGCGGCGAGGTCATCGACGTGGGCGGCGGCCACGTCGGCCGCTACGACGTCGCCGTGCGCGGCGGGCGGATCGCCGCCGTCGCGCCGGACCTGCCCCGCGACGCGGCCCGCGAGGTCGTCGACGCCGGCGGCAGGCTGGTCACCCCGGGCCTGGTCGACATGCACACGCACGTGCATCCCGAGGCCACCTACTGGGGCATCGACCCCGACCCGGTGGCGTGGTACTCCGGGGTCACCACCTGGGTCGACGCCGGCTCCGCCGGCGCGTACACGATCGACTCCTTGCGCGCGGCGGCGCGCGAGGCCCGGGTCCGGGTCAAGGCGCTGCTCAACATCTCGGCGGTCGGGCTGACCGCGCCGCACGGCGAATGCCGCGACCTCGACCTGTGCGACGTCGACCTCGCCACCGCCACCGTGGCGGCCAACCGCGACCTGATCGCCGGCGTCAAGGTCCGGATGGACGGCAAGACGATCGGCACGCACGGCCTGGAACCGCTGCGCCGCGCGCAGGAGGTGGCCGACGCCGCCGGCGTGCCGGTGATGGTCCACATCGGAGTGCCGCCGCCCACCGTGGGCGAGGTGCTGGGGCTGCTGCAACCCGGCGACATCGTCACGCACTGCGCCAGCGGCCTCGCGGCCGGCATGCTGGACGGCGGCGACCTCGCCCCCGCCGTCGTCCGCGCCCACGCCGACGGCGTCCGCTTCGACATCGGGCACGGCTCCGGCGGCTTCGCGTTCGACGTGCTGGAGGCGCAGCTCAAGGCCGGCGTCCTGCCCTACACGATCTCGTCGGACCTGCACGCGCGCTGCCTGTTCGGCCCGGTCTTCGACCTGCCGACGACCATGACCAAGCTGCTCGCCGTCGGCCTGCCTTTGGAGTACGTCGTCGCGGCCGCCACCGTCCACCCGGCCCGGGCGCTGAGCCTGCCCGGCGGCGTCGGCACCCTCGCCGTCGGCGCGCCCGCCGACATCGCGGTCTTCCGTCTGGCGGAGGGCCCCTTCGAGCTGGCCGACGCGCACCAGCAGCACCGGACCGCGGAGCGCCGCCTGGTCAACGAGGTCACCTACGTCGCCGGGCGCCCACTGCCGCCGCGGCTGCCGGCCGCGCCCAAGCCGTGGATCCCGCTCACCGGCGCGCAGCGCGACGAGCTCGCCCGGCGCGACCGCGAGATCCGCGACCTGCTCACCACCCCGCTCGTCGGCCCGGACGGGCTCGCCGAGCAGTTCCCGCGCGTTTCGTCGTCCGTTCCGTCGTCTGTTCCGTCGTTTGAAGGAGATTGCTGACCGTGCCCAAGAAGATCATTTCTACCCCGGCGGCCGCACCGCCCGGCGGCCCGTACTCGCAGGCCGTCGTCGCCGGCGACTTCGTCTACCTGGCCGGCGCCTGCCCGGTCCTGCCGGACGGCACCTGGGTACGCGGCACGTTCGCCGAGCAGGCCCGCCTGTGCTTCACCAACCTGGCCAGCGTCGCCGAGGCCGCCGGCGCCAACCTCACCCAAGCCGTCCGGGTAGGCATCTACCTGCGCGACTTCGCCCACTTCCCCGAGCTGAACGAGATCTACGCCGAATTCTTCGGCCCGGATGCCCTCCCGGCCCGCACCACCATCCCCGTCGCCCTAAGTGGCTTCGACATAGAGGTGGACGCCGTCCTCTACACGGGGTGACTTAGTCCCTGATCAACGCGGCTGGGATGCGGTCCAGCACCGGCCACGGGTACAGGCCGTAGTGGTAGAAGTCGACCGCGGCCACCCCGGGCAGGGTGGCCGCGGCGACCTTGCCGGCGAGGTGCCCGGCGTCGTCGGTGTCCGGCCACCCCGGGCGCAGCACCACCCGCACCGGGCAGCGGCCGCCGACCGCCTCGACGACCGAGGCGACGTCCGCCCGCAGTCGCTGCGGGTCGCGGGCGTACGCCAGGCAGGCGTACCCGTCGACCAGCCCGCTCAGCGCGGCCGGGTCGACGCCGAGACGCCAGCCCTGCACGGCCACCGGACCGCCGGCCGGCTCGCCACCGGCGTAGCCGAGCACCGCCCGGTGAGGTCCAGGAATATCAGCCGGCCGCCCTCGGCGTGGACCGCGTCGGCGACCCGGCCGGTGAGCGCGGCGACCACGGCCTGCCGGGCCCGCAGCATCGCGACCACGTCGTCGCCGACCGCCGCGGCCAGGGCGGCCGGCTCGCCCGGCGTCGCCGGTGCGCCGTCCAACGCCCGTTCCAGGTGGGTGGCGATCCGGGCGCGCAAGCGTTCCGGGTCCGCGCCCTGCCCGGCGACCGCGCGCCGGCAGTGCGCGCAGAAGCACAGGCCGAGCAGCGCCCGCTCGCCGTCGCCCAGCGGCACGAAGCACCGCTCGTGGTGGTGGCCGTGGTCGAACGTGCCGTAGCTCAGCGCCTCGGCGACGACCGGCGCGCCGGTCACCCGCACGACGGTCCGCGCCAGCGCCACCGCGTACGCGCCGGCGTCCGGGTGCGCCGGGCACAGGTCGGCCCGCAGCGGGTCGCCGAAGCAGTTGACGCCCGCCGCGTCCGGGTGCTCGGCGCCCAGCGTGGTGTTGTGCAGGAACACCGTCCACGCCAGCGCCCCGCCCGGACCGGCCAGCTCGAACAGCCGGGCCGCGGCGGCGACCTCGGCCGGATCCTGCACCGGCGGGCGCAGCCGTACACCGTCCCAGATGTCCGGCAGCTCGTCCGGGTGCGGTAGGAACAGCCCGTCCCGCCGGTGCACCAGCCGGGCCGGGCCGTGCGGGGTCACGTCGCGGGCCCGGTGGTACGCGACGGCGAGCGTGACCGCGTCCACGCCCCGCTCCCGGACGCGGCGCAGCACGGTGTCCACCCCCTCGGCGACCAGGTCGGACGGGAAGGCGTACAGGCTGGTGGTGAGCACGTGGGGAGGCTACAACCCGTCCAGGAAGTCCAGCGCGGGGCGAAGAAGAGCGTGCCGGTCACCGCGGTGGAGAACTCCAGGATGCGGTCGGTGTTGCCGGGCGGGTCACCCAGGAACATGTTCTCCAGCATCGTCTCGGTCACCGCCGGCGTACGGGCGTACCCGATGAAGTAGGTGCCGAATTCGCCGCGCCCGACGGTGCCGAACGGCATGTTGTCCCGCAGGATCTTGCGTTCGGTGCCGTCCGGCTCGGTGATGACGGTGAGCGCGACGTGCGAGTTGGCCGGCTTGACGGCGTCGTCGAGCTCGATGTTGGTCAGCTTGGTACGCCCGACGATCCGCTCCTGCGCCTCCACCGGCAAGGCGTTCCACGCCCGCAGGTCGTGCAGGTACTTCTGGACGATCACGTAGCTGCCGCCGGCGAAGGCGGGATCCTCGTCGCCGACCAGCACCGCCCGCTCCGCGGTGGACCCGACCGGGTTCTCCGTGCCGTCGACGAAGCCGAGCAGGTCGCGCATGTCGAAGTACTTGAAGCCGTGCACCTCGTCCCGGGCGGTCGCCGCGCCGCGCAGCCGGTCCATGATCTGGCCGGCCAGCTCGAAGCACGGGTACAACTGCGTGGCGCGCAGGTGGAAGAGCAGGTCGCCGGGGTCGAGGGCGCGCGGTGCACCGGACCGGTCAGCTCCCGGAACGGGTGCAGCGCCGCCGGCCGCGGCCCGGCGAACAGCCGGTCCCAGGCGTCCGACCCGATGCCCACCACGCAGCTGAGCCGCTCCTCGGGCACCCGGAAGCCGACCGAGCGCTGCAACCCGGGCAGGTCGGCCAGCAGGTCGCGGACGGTGTCCTCGCCGCCCGGGTCGACGGTCAGCACCAGGAAGATGGCCGCGGTCGTGAGTGGACTCAGAACCGGCTGCGGCACGGCGTTCCCCATGGCTGCCGAGCGTAGCGGCAGTCCCTCGCGCGGCCCCCTGCGCGCGGCCGCGCGCCGATCAAGGACTTTCGCGCCGATCAAGGGCATACGGCCGTGGTTTGGAGATCAAAGCACGACCATTTGCCCTTGATCGACGCACAAGCCCCTGATCGACGCACAAGCCCCTTAAGGGCGGGCGGCGAAGGCGTCGGCGGCGGCCAGGTCGAAGTCGCCGTGGTCGCTGCCCAGGCCCTGCGCCACCAGCGCGGCGGCGGCGCAGCCGAGCGCCGCGGCGGCCCGCGGGTCGCGGCCGAGTGCGACGCCGCGCAGGAACCCGGCGGAGAACGCGTCGCCGCAGCCGGTGGTGTCGACCACGTCGACCGGGTACGCCGGCACCGGCGAGGCGCCGTGCGCGTCGACGACCAGCGCGCCCTCGGCGCCGGCGGTGGCGGCCACGCAGCCGACCCCGCGGTCCAGCAGGGCGCGGCAGCCGGCGGCCAGGTCGGCGGCGCCGGTGAAGCCGAGCACCTGCTCGTCGTTGGGCAGCAGGTAGTCCAGGTAGGGCAGGGCGGGCGCGATCCACTCCAGCAGGCCGGGGTCGCCCGGCGCGAGGATGTCCGCCGAGGTGACCACGCCGCGCTCGCGCGCGTACGACAGGATCCGCGCGGCGGCGTCGCCGCCCATGAACTCGGGCCCGCCGATGTGCAGGTGGGTGGCGTCGGCGAGGGCGTCCCAGGGCACGTCGTCGGCGCCGTACGCGGCGTTGGCGCCGATCACGTGGAATGCCGGACGGGATCCGTCCGGACGGATCGGCAGCACGCTGGCGGACGTCTGGATGCCGTCGCGGCGGACCAGCAGGGACCCGTCGACGCCGGCCTGGCCCAGCAGCATCAGCAACATGTCGCCGGCCGCGTCGGTGCCGATCGCCCCCGCGGTGCGCACGCTCGCGCCGAGCTTGGCCAGCGTGAGCGCGGTGCCGCCGGCGGCACCCGCGGCGGTGACCTTGATCTGCTCGACCAGGTGCGCGCCCTGGCCGTCCGGGATGGACTCGACCGGGTGGACCAGCACGTCCAGCACGTGCGCGCCCATCGTGATGACCTTCATGCGCGACGATGCTAGGTTAAATCTGAAACAAAGTCACGTTCACCTTTGGATGGGCCGTGGTCGAAGCCGCACCATTGCGCCGTACCCCGCAGCAGGCGCGCAGCAAGGCGCGGGTCGCCCTGCTGCTCGAAGCCGCCGAGCGGGTCCTCGTCCGCGACGGCGTACCGGCGCTGACCACCAGCCGGGTGGCCGCCGAGGCCGGCATGTCGGTCGGCTCGCTGTACCAGTACCTGCCGGACCGGGGTGCGATCGTCGACGCGCTCGCCGCCGCGTACCTGACCCGGCTCGAACGCCTCATGGACGCGTTCGTCTCGGTGGCCGCGGCCGAGCGCTGGACGGACCCGGTCGGCGTGCTGATCGACGGCTTCGCCGACATCTACCGCACCGGGCACGGCTTCCGCGCGCTGTGGTTCGCCAGCGGGCTGACCGAGCAGACCCGGGCGGCGGACCGCGAGCACAAGCGCCGGATGGCCGCGGGCGTGCGCCGCGTCCTGCTCGTCCTCGGCCTCGCCCGGGACGGCCCCGACCTGGCGACCGCGTGCGACGCGGCGGTCCTGGCCGCCGACGCGCTGACCCAGGAGGCGTTCCGGCGCGACCCCGACGGCGACCCGGGCCTGCTCGCCGCCGCCAAGGTCATGCTGCGTGGCTACCTCGCCGAGATCACCGGTACGGCTCAGCGGCGGTAGCGGGCCGGCGGCGGCGCCGGCGCGGGGCCCAGGATGGACAGCCACCGCTGGTAGCTGGCCCGCCAAGTGCCGTCCCGCCGCACCCGTTCCAGCACCCGGTTGACGAAGCGGACGAGATCGGTGGCGGCCGGGGCGACGGCGACGCCGTACGGCTGCGCCTTGACCGGCGGGCCGACCACGACGGTGGTGGGGTCCTGCGCGGCCAGGCCGGCGAGCAGGATGTCCGATGTGGACACGGCGGCGACCTGCTGCTGTTGCAGCAGCACCAGGCAGTCGAGCACCTCGGCCGCGGACACCGGGATCACGCCGGGGTACGCGGCGATGTTGCTGATCGAGGTGCTGCCCGTGGCGGCGCACACCTTGGACCCGGCGAGCTGCGCCAGGTTCGTCACGCCGGAGTCACGCGGCACCAGCAGCCGCTGCGCCGCGCGGTAGTACTCGGTGGAGAACGCGACCTGCTGCCAGTCCCGGCAGGTCATGGTCATCGTGCGCACCACCAGGTCGACCGAGCCGTTGGTCAGGCTCGGGATCCGGTCGGCGGCGCTGAGCGCCACGAACTGCACCCGGTCGGGGCTGCCGAGCAGGTCGCGGGCGATCTCCCGGACCAGGTCGATCTCGAAGCCGGCCAGCTGCCCGGTCGCGGGGTCGCGGAACCCCACCCGGTACGCGTTCTGGCTGACGCCCGCGATCAGCCGGCCCCGCGCGCGGATCCGCGCCACGGCCGGGCCGTCGCCGCCGGCCGGCCGCAGGCTCGCCCGGGGTCGCAGGACTGGTCGTCGTCCGCAGCCGGCGGCGACGCCGGGTCACGCACGCCGGCCGGGCGGGGGGCCTCGACGCCCGCCGGCCGGTCGCGCTCCGCCGGGCCTTGCGCCACACATCCAGCGGGTACGACCAGCGCGGCGAGCAGCATTCCCGCGACCGGACCACGTACTTGCCGCCACGACATCATCAACGAGCACCGTAATGAACCCTGTCAACGCCTTGTGCCGGCATCCCACCGGTCATAGGTTGCGGGCATGCGTGCCCGTTGGTCCGCCGTGTTCGTACTCCTGCTGCTGGCGCCGCTGGCGCCCGGGCGACCCGCGTACGGCGGTGGCGCCAGCCACGCCGTCCGGTTGCCGGAACTGTCCGCGCCCGCGTCGCTGACCCGCGACGTCGACGGCATCGCCCACATCGCCGCCGCCAACGAGCACGACCTGATCTTCCTGCAGGGCTGGCTGCACGCCGGCGACCGGCTCTTCCAGATGGACATCACCCGCCGGCAGGCGTCCGGGACCCTGGCCGAGCTGCTCGGCCAGGCCGCGCTGCCCGGCGACGTGGAGGCCCGCACCATCGGGCTGCGCCGGGCCGCCGAGCGGAGCCTGCCGGCGCAGTCGCCCGCCGGGCGCAAATCCCTGTCCGCGTACGCCGACGGCGTCAACGCCTGGGTGTCCCGCAACCGCCTGCCGGCCCAGTACGCCGCGCTGGGCATCACCCGGTTCGCGCCGTGGACGCCGGTGGACAGCCTGGTCATCGGCAAGGCCATCGCGTTCAGCCTCTCCTTCGACCTGGACACCGAGCTGACCGTCATCGCGCAGGCGTACCGGGAGGCGGGCGCGGCGGGCGGCTTCGACGGCGCCGCCCTGTTCAGCCAGGACCTGTTCCGGACCCAGCCGTTCAGCGCGGCGAGCACCGTCCCGGACGCGACGGCCTCTGCTTTTGCGGCAGGGCCTGCGCGAGGAGAGGCGGTGCCAGCCAGCTCTGCGATCGGGCTGGCGCGCGACTACCAGGCGCGGGTGGCGGCGGTGCCGTTCCTGTCCCGGGCCGCGGACCGCGACTTCGCGCTCGGCTCCAACGAGTGGGCGATCAGCGGCCGGCACACCGCGACCGGCAAACCGATCCTCGCCAACGACCCGCACCTGAGCCTGGACGCACCGTCCACGTTCTACCCGGTGGCATTGCGCGGCGGCGGGTTCGACGTGCAGGGGGAGGGCTTCGCCGGGGTGCCGTACGTGATTCTGGGCCAGAACCGGCGGATCGCCTGGGGGCGACCACGAACCCGATGGACGTCACCGACACGTACGTCGAACAGCTGCGCCCCGATCCCACCTCGCCCAGCGGACTGTCCACTGTCTACCGCGGCGGGCTGGAGCACGTGCTCGCCATCCCGCAGACGTACCGGGTCAACCTGCGCACGCCCGGCCAGCCGGACGCGATCGCCACCGTCCCGCCCGGGGGAGCGATCCCGGCCGCCACGCTGATCGTGCCGCGCCGCAACAACGGCCCGATCGTCGCCGCCGACAGCGCCGCCGGCGTCGCCCTGTCCGTGCAGTACACCGGGTTCTCCGCGACCCGCGAGCTGGACACGTTCCGGCAGCTGGACCTGTCCCGCGACCTGCGTGACTTCCGGGCCGCGCTGAACGTGTTCGACGTCGGCTCGCAAAACTGGGCGTACGTCGACGTGGACGGCCACATCGCGTACTTCACCAGCGCCGAGCTGCCGCTGCGCGAGGACCTGGAGGCCGGCGCGGTCCGGGGCGCGCCGCCGTACCTGCTGCGGGACGGCACCGGCGGCAACGAGTGGCTGCCCGCCACCCGCCGGTACCCGGGCCAGGCGCTGCCGTACGAGATCCTGCCGCCGGGCGAGATGCCGCAGGTCGTCGACCCGCCGGCCGGGTTCTTCGTCAACGCCAACAACGACCCCGCCGGCACCACCCTCGACAACGACCCGCTCAACCAGCGCCGGGCCACCGGCGGCATCTACTACCTCAACGTCGGGTACGACGGGTTCCGGGCGGGCCGGATCACCGAACGGCTGCGCGCCGACATCGCCCGGCACCGCAAGCTGACGGTGGCGGACGTCAAGGCACAGCAGGCGGACGTGACGCTGCTCGACGCCGAGTTCTTCACCCCGTACCTCGTCTCCGCCCTGGCGCGGGCCCGCTCCAGCCACACGCCGGCCCTGGCCGCGCTGGCCGCCGACCCGCGGGTGACCGAGGCGGTCGGGCGCCTGGCCCGCTGGGACCGGACCACCCCGACCGGCATACCGCAGGGCTACGACGCGTCCGACGTGGACGGACGGCTGGCGCGCCCAGGCGCGCGGGAGATCGCCAACAGCGTCGCGGCCACCATCTACGCGGTCTGGCGCGGCCAGTTCGTCGGGAACGTCGTCGACGCGCGCCTGGCGCCGTACGGGCTGCCGCAACCGGGCGGCAGCGAGGCCCTCAAGGCACTGCGCCACCTGCTGGAGACGTACGACCAGCGGCACGGCGTCGGGGTGTCCGGTGTGGACTTCTTCGCCGTACCCGGAATCAGCGACCCGGCAGACCGGCGGGACCTGCTGGTGCTGCGCAGCCTGGCCGGCGCGCTCGACCTGCTCGCCGGCCCGCCGTTCGCCGCGGCGTTCGGCGGCTCCACGGACCAGGACGACTACCGCTGGGGCCGGCTGCACCGGGTCACGTTCGACGCGGTCCTCGGTCCACCCTGGACGATCCCGGCCACCGGCGGCCCGCTGCCCGGCCTGCCGGGGTTGCCGACCGACGGCGGGTTCGGCACCGTCGACGTCGCGAACCACGGGGTGCGCGCGGACGCCGCCGGCGAGTTCACGTTCGGCGGTGGCCCGGTACGGCGGTTCGTGGCCCAGCCGGCGCGCGGCGTGATGCGCGCGGAGTCGTCACTGCCGGGCGGCACCAGCGAGTGGCTCGGCAGCCCGTACTACCAGAACCTGCTGCCCCGCTGGCTCACCAACGAGACGTACCCGGTGCGGCTGGACCGGGCGGACCTGGCCAGAGCCACCGCCTCGGTCACCCACTACCTGCCTGAACGGCGCGCCAATGCCTGATCGTGACGGTCCCACGACGTTGGCGGCGCTTCTCTGAGCTGGGTCACGACGACGGAGGCGAACTGCCCGGGTCTGTTCCGGGAGGTCCGCCTGTTGTACGCCGTAGCGCCCGGCCTCGGACCGGCAGGGGAGGAACAGCTCCGGTACGTCACGAAGGCCGCACCGGGCCCGGTCGACATCCACTGACGCGACCCGAAAACGCCGTTCTTCGGCCCGGGCACCCGGCGGGACCCTAGAATCGGGCGAAACTGCTCATTTGCGTCGGGGTCGCCATGCATGCGTTCCTCAGGTCCGTCGGCCGGAGATGCGCCCACTGGCATTGGGCCGTGATCGGCGCGTGGTTGGTGATCCTCGCCGGTCTCCTGCTGGCGCGGGCGACGTGGGGCGGCGACTTCGCCAACGACTACACCGTGCCGGGCACCGAGTCCCAGCGCGGCGCGGACGTGCTCAAGAAGGAGTTCCCGGCGCAGAGCGGCAACGCCGGCCAGGTCGTCTTCGCCGCGGCGGCCGGCAAGCAGGTCTCCGCGGCCAGCGACGCGATCAACCAGGCGATGGGCAACGTCGGCAAGCTCGACCACGTGCTGAGCGCGGTCAGCCCGTTCGCCGCCGCGAACTCGCCTTTGGTCGCCAAGGACGGCGCCGTCGCGTACGGGACGGTCAACTTCGACGTGGTGACCAACACCCTGGAGCAGGACTACCTGGACCAGTTCGACGCCGCGGTGCAACCGGCGCGGGCGGCCGGCCTCCAGGTCGAGTACGGCGGCGCCGCCGGCCAGATCGGCCAACGCACCGAGGACCTCAACTCCGAGGTCCTGGGCCTGGCGTGCGCGCTGCTCCTGTTGATCTTCATGTTCGGCTCCGTCGTGGCGGCCGCCATCCCGCTGCTGTCCGCCGTGTTCAGCGTCATGGCGGGGCTGTCGGTGCTGGGGTTGCTGGCGGCGGCGTTCACGTTCCCCACCACCGCGCCCACGGTCGCCACGCTGCTGGGGCTCGGCGTCGCCGTGGACTACGGCCTCTTCCTGGTCGCGCGGCACCGGGAGAGCCTCGACGCCGGCCTCGCGCCGGTGGACGCGGCGGGCGCCTCGAACGCCACGTCGGGCAGCGCCATCATCGTCGCCGGAAGCACGGTGGTCATCGCGATCCTCGGCCTGTTCGTCGCGGGCGTCCCGTTCGTCAGCGCCATGGGTACGGCCGCGGCCGTCGTCGTCGCCATCACGATGCTGGTGTCGCTGACCCTCGTGCCGGCGTTCCTGGGCGTCGCCCGCGGCAACGTCCGCTCGCTGCGCGAGCGGCTCGCCGAGCGCCGCGCCCGCCGCGCCGGTGGCGCCCTCCCTGACCGGGCGGCTCGGGAGCAGGCCCACGAGCACAGCGCGTTCGCCCGCTGGGGCGCATGGTCAGCTCCCACCCGTGGCCATGGGGCATCGCGGCCCTGGTGATTCTCGGGCTGCTGGCCGTGCCGCTGTTCTCCATCCGGTTCGGCCAGGTCGACGCCGGCACCGACCCGACCAGCCAGACCGACCGCCGCGCGTACGACCTCATCGCCAGCGGCTTCGGGCCCGGCGCCAACGGCCCGCTCACCGTCGTCGTGTCGCTCCCGTCCGGCCAGTCCTCGACCGACACCCAGAACACGCTCAGCAGCCTCCAGCAGACGCTCGCGAAGACGGCGGGCGTCGCCTCGGTGTCCACGCCCCAGGTCAACCAGGCCGGAACGACGGCCGTCCTCAACGTCATCCCGACCACCGGGCCGCAGGACGCCGCCACCACCGACCTCGTCGGCGACATCCGCGACGACGTGCTGCCGCCGACCAAGCTGACGACGTACGTCACCGGCTCGACTGCCGGCAACGTCGACTTCACCGACCGCGTGGTGAGCCGCATGCCGCTGCTCATCGCCGCCGTCGTATTCCTCGCGCTGCTACTGCTCACCGCGGCGTTCCGCTCGCTGTCCATCGGGCTGAAGGCGGCCGCCATGAACCTGCTGTCGGTCGCCGCCGCGTACGGCGTGGTGGTGGCCGTCTTCCAGTGGGGCTGGGGATCGAGCCTCGTCGGAGTGGACGAGACCGTGCCGATCCCGGCCTTCGTACCGATGCTCATGTTCGCGATCATCTTCGGCCTGTCCACCGACTACGAGGTGTTCCTGCTCTCCCGCGTGCACGAGGCGTACCTGTCCACAAAGGACTCCCACCGCAGCGTGGCCATCGGCATCGGCAGCACCGCACGCGTGATCACGACCGCCGCCGCCATCATGATCGTGGTCTTCACCAGCTTCGTCATCGACCCCGACCCGACCGTCAAAATGCTCGCGGTCGGCATGGCCGCCTCCGTCCTGATCGACGCCAGCATCGTCCGGATGGTCCTCGTACCGTCGGTGATGTCGATCCTCGGCGACCGCGCCTGGTGGATCCCCGGTGGCTGGCCAAGATCCTCCCACGCCTCGACATCGAGGGCGCCGACATCCACCCACCCACCCCCAAACCCGCAATCCCCGTACCCTGACCCCCTGCCCTGCCCTGCCCTGCCCTTGCCCCGCGCGGTCGCGCTCTCCGCGTCCGCTGCGCTCGCTGCGTCGATCAAGGGCTTGCGCGTTCTCCGCGTCGATCAAGGGCATATGGCCGTGCTTTGATCTCTAAACCACGGCCATATGCCCTTGATCGACGCGAAAGTCCTTGATCGGTGGGCTCGGCGGTGCGGGCCTGTTCCCGCCCGGTCCCCACTCCCAAGAGGGCTGCCCATTTGGGGGCCGCGACATGAGTGGGGCGCCCCTATGCCTGCCAGGGCGTGCATAGGGGAGCCCTACTCACGCGAAACCAGGTCGGCGCCGTGTCGCGGGGTGCCCGTCCACCGTGAGTGGAACACCAGTGCTGTTAAGGAGCACTCATAACAGCACTGGTGTTCCACTCACGTCGTCGCCGCACGGCCGTGCACTGACCACTGGAGCCGGCCTCCAATCCACGACCGTATGCCGTTGATCAACGCAGAGGTTCTCGATCGACGTGCGCCGTCGGCGCGGTGTGCGACGGCGCGTCCGGCGCATGGCGCCATGTGCGGCCCTGCGCCCCGCGCCCCGCGCCCCGCGCCCCGCGCGACGTCGCGCTGCGCTCTGCGTGTGCTGCGCTCTGCGTGCCGATCAAGGGCTTGCGCGTCGATCAAGGGCAAACGGTCGTGGTTTAGAGATCAAAGCACGGCCGTTTGCCCTTGATCGGCGGAGAAATCCTTGATCGACGCGCAGAGCGTAGAGCGCAGAGCGCGGAACGCGCAGAGCGCGGCCCCGTGCGCCGCGGACGGGGCGCGGCAGGGTGGGGATGGGTGCGGCAGGGTGGGGATGGGGCTGGACATTGACATCTGTCGTGGTCGGTCTTAGGCTGCCGGAAAGCGCTTTCCAGTGCTCGGGGTCTGCCACCCCGACTGTGTCACGCAGTCCGGAGAGGCAGGACCACCATGTTCAGACGACGCTCCGCCGCCCTGTTCGCGGCCGGGCTCACCGCCGTACTCGCCGGCTCCGTCACCGGGGCGGGGGCCGCCGCGGGCGGTGATGTCCTGGCGATGGCCGGCGTGGCGGACGGCTACGCCAGCGTCTCCGCCCTCGGCATCAACGGCACGACGGGTGGGGTCGCCGGCCCCACCGTCACCGTGACCACGAGCCAGCAACTGGCCCAGTACGCCGGCGCGAACACGCCGTACACCATCCTGGTCTCGGGTCGGATCCAGGTCAGCGGCCTGGTCCGCGTGGTGGCGAACAAGTCGATCATCGGGGTCGGCGCCACGGCGGAGATCGCCGGCGGCGGTCTCGTGCTCGGCAGCACCACCCGGCCGGGCAACAACGTCATCATCCGCAATATCACGTTCCGGGGCGCGTCGGACGACTCGATCAGTGTCCACAATGGTGCGCACCACGTGTGGATCGACCACAACGACTTCTACCCGGCGTACGACGGGTCGGTCGACGTCAAGCACCAGTCGACGTACGTCACCGTGTCGTGGAACAGGTTTCACGGTACCGACAAGAGCATGCTGCTCGGCCACTCCGACACCTACACCGCCGACATCGGGTACCTGAAGGTTACGTACCACCACAACCTGTTCGACGGCTCAAACCAGCGCCACCCGCGGGTACGGTTCGGCGATCCGGTGCATGTCTACAACAACTACTACCGGGGCGTGGGCCTGTACGGCGTCGCCTCGACCGAGAACGCCGGCGTGCTGGTGGAGGCCAACTACTTCGAGGACACCGCGCACGCCTGCCACTCGGCCAGCGGCTACGACGACTCGGGACCCGGCCGGCTGGTCCAGCGCGGCAACGCGTTCGTCCGTTCCGGCACCTGCGAGACCAACGGCGCCGTCGGCGAACCGAGCTCCTACTACTCCTACCGGGCCGACAGCGCCACGTCCGTCCCGTCATTGGTCACCGCCGGCGCGGGCGTCGGCAGGATCTGATTCCGAGGAGGCAGCATGCAACCACTTCAGGCTCGGCGCCGGGGACTCCTCGCGGCCATCGGTGCGGCGTTGGCCGCCGTCGGTCTCGTCGTCGCCATGGGCGCGAACGCCTACGCCGCCACGCTCCTGTCCGACGACTTCGAGGACGGCAACAGCACCGGCTGGACCACGTCCGGTGGCAGTTGGTCGGTGGCCACCGACGGCTCCGGCGTGTACCGGCAGGGCGGCACCAGCAGCGACGCGCGCGCCCTGGCCGGCACGGCGAGTTGGACCGCGTACTCCGTGCAGGCCCGCGTCAAGCCCACCGGCTGGAACGGCAGCAACCGCTTCGTCGCCGTGCTGGCAAGGGTGCAGAGCAACACCAGCTACTACTATCTCGCGCTGCGCAGCAACAACACGGTGGAGCTGAAGAAGCTGGTCGGTGGGTCGTCGACCACATTGGACACTGCTAGCTGGACGGTGGCGACGAACACCTGGTACACGCTGCGTCTGGACCTCTCCGGTACGACGCTGCGCGGGTACGTCAACGGGACGCTGGTCGGCGAGGCCACCGACAGCCAGTACGGCGCGGGCCGGGTGGGCGTCGCCACGTTCTACGGCAGCGCCAACTTCGACGACGTTCTGGTGAGCGACTCGGTCACCACACCGCCGACGACCACGCCGCCACCGACCACGCCACCCACCACCCCGCCCGTGGACCCCGGGCCGAACCAGGCGGACGGGTGGGCCTCGGTCAACGCCTGGGGCCAGAACGGCACCACCGGCGGCACCGGCGGCCCGACCGTGACCGTCGACACCGCCGCGGAGTTCCTCGCCGAGGTGGCCACCGCGGGCGCGCGGATCATCCGGGTGCAGGGCATGATCGACCTGCCGGGTCCGATGCACGACGTCACGTCCGACAAGACGATCATCGGCGTGGGGGCGAGCTCCGGCTTCACCGGCGGCGGGCTCAACGTCGGCCTGCCGCTGAGCGACAGCATCACCTCGCCGCCCGCGAACGCCGTGCGCAACGTCATCATCCGCAACCTGAACTTCCGCAGTTGGGACGATGACGCGATCAACGTGCAGATGTTCTCGCACCATGTCTGGGTCGACCACAACACCTGGACGACGGGTGTCGACGGCGGCGTCGACATCAAGCGCGGCTCGTCGTACGTGACGGTGTCCTACAACCACGCCGACGGCACCGACAAGGACATGCTGCTCGGTCACGACGACGACAACAGCGCCCAGGACGTCGGCCGGCTGAAGGTGTCGTACCACCACAACTTCTTCGACAACACCAACCAGCGCAACCCGCGCGTACGCTTCGGCGACCAGGTGCACGTCTACAGCAACTACTACCTCAACACCGGCAACTACGGCGTGGCGTCCACGCAGAACGCCGGCGTCATCGTCGAGGGCAACTACTTCGAGAACGTCGACGACCCGTACCACCTGGCCGAGGGCTCGTCGAGCGACGGGCGGCTGGTGGCCCGCAACAACTGCTTGGTCAACTCCGGCGCGGGGGAGACCGGCGGCAGCGTGTCCAACCCGTCGTACGCGTACACCTTGGCACCGCAATGTGACATCAAGGCCATCGTGTCGGCGGCGGCCGGCGTGGGGCGTATCTGATCAATAAGTGACCTGGACCTCAGGTTGTTGAAGGTTCAACTTCAGTCGGCGTACGTTGTTGATGAACCTTCAACAACTTGGGGGCTGGGATGACGGAGATGATGCGCGGCACGGCGACCCTCGGCGTGCGCCCGGCCGCGGTGCGTACCCGGGTGGTGGTGCCGCTGGCCTTCCCGGACGGGTACGCCACCACGGCCGAGGTGTTCACCTTCGACGGGCTCGCGGACGGCAAGGAGCACCTGGCCCTGGGCCTCGGCGACTGGCGCACCGCGGTGCCGCTGGTCCGGCCGCACAGCGAGTGCCTGACCGGGGACGTGTTCGGCAGCCAGCGCTGCGACTGCGGCCCGCAACTGCGCGAGGCGGTCGAACGCATCACCGACGCCGGCGGGTTCCTGCTCTACCTGCGCCAGGAGGGGCGGGGCATCGGCCTGTACGCCAAGCTCGACGCGTACGCCCTGCAGGACGCCGGGCTGGACACCTACCAGGCCAACCTCGCGCTCGGGCGCGGCGAGGACGAGCGGGACTACACCGCCGCGGCCCAGATGCTGCGCGCGCTCGGCGCCGACCGCATCCGCCTGCTGAGCAACAACCCCGACAAGGCGCTGCAGCTGGACGCCCTCGGCGTGGACGTCGCCGAGCGGATCCCCACCGGTGTGCACCTGTCGGCGGCCAACGCCCGCTACCTGGCCGCCAAGGTCAGCCACACCCGCCACACCCTTGACCTGCCGCTCGCCGCCTGACCACCATGGAGCCTCACATGAGCATCGCCACCAAGACCGCCACCACGGCCGAACCGCTGCACCCGCTGCTCGCCCAGCGGTGGAGCCCGCGCGCCTTCGCGCCGGACCACCAGCTCACCGAGCAGCAGGTGACGGCGCTGCTGGAGGCCGCCCGCTGGGCTCCAAGCGCGTCGAACACGCAGCCGTGGCGGTTCGCCGTCACGCTGCGCGGCAGCGCCGAGCACGCCGCCATCCTGGACGCGCTCGCGCCGGGCAACCAGGCGTGGGCGCACGCGGCCTCCGCGCTCATCGTCGTCGCCGCCGAGACCGCCGGCCCGGACGGCAAGGCCCAGCCCTGGGCCGCCTACGACACCGGCCAGGCCGTCGCCCACCTGTCCGTGCAGGCCCAGCACGAGGGCCTGGCCGTACACCAGATGGGCGGCTTCGACCGCGAGAGGATCGCCGCCGTGCTGGCCGCACCCGGCGTCACGCCCATGGTCGTCGTCGCCGTCGGTCGCCGCGACCACGCCGTCCGGCTCCAGGAGCCGTTCGTCGGCCGGGAGGCCGCCGCCCGCGACCGGCTGCCGATCCAGGCCCTGCTCCTGCCCGTGCGGCCGGCTCCGGTCCCGGCCGCCGCCTAGCCATGACCGCGGACACCGAGCCGGACCGCCGGTGGCTGAGCGCGGCGATCGAGCTGTCCCGGCTGTCGCCGCCCTCGCACACCCGCTACGCCGTCGGGGCGATCGTCGTCGACCACCACGGTGTCGTGCTGGCCACCGGCTACACCGGTGAGACCGACCCCCACGAGCACGCGGAGGAGGCCGCCCTGGCGAAGCTGGCCGGCCGCGACCTCGCGCGCGCCACCATTTTCAGCTCGCTGGAGCCGTGCACGGCCCGCAAATCGCGGCCGGCCTCCTGCACCGACCTCATCCTCGCCGCCGGCATCCGGCGTGTGGCGTTCGCCCTGCGCGAGCCGCCGATCTTCGCCGACTGCCACGGCGCGGAAACCCTGCGCCAGGGCGGCGTCGACGTCGCCGAGATCGGCGAACTCGGCCATCTCGTCGCCAAGATCAATGCCCACGTCCTCCGTCTCGCGACCGCCGCGTCCGGCCGGTGACGCCCGCAGTGCGGCGGGCCTTGACGATCGCCCGGAACGTCAAGAGGGCGACGACGGCGACGACCTGAGCGCCGATGATGATGCGATTGACGTCGATCGCCGGGCGCCACCGCACCGCGCCGTCCTTGATGATGAACGCGCCAACCGGCCGGGAGGAGATCCCGAAGCCCGCTCCGGTGCCGGTGCCCTCCTCGCCGGCCGTACCCGGTCCGGTGCCGCCGCCTCCGCCGCCACCGCCCGAGATGCGGGCGACCGGGACGACGGTCAGGCCGTCCCGCACGATCGGCTCCGCCACCACGGACCGTGCCGTCATGCTCTCCCGCACATTGCTCAGCAGGTCCAGCGTCCTCGCGGCCGCGTCTTTCATGCCCTTCCACCTCCACCGGGTGACCTGTCAGTGCAGGATCTTCTCCTTGGCGCGCTGGAACTCCTCGTCCGACAGGTCGCCGCGGGCCCGGATCTCGGAGAGTCGTTCGAGCTCGGCGACCTCGTGGGAGCCGGACGTGCCCGCGGTCTCGCGGATGTAGGTGTCGAAATCGCGCTGCTGGGCCTGGGTGCGCTGCACCTCGCGTTCGCCCATCTTCCGGCCCCGGGCGATGAGGTAGACGAAGACGCCCAGGAAGGGAAGCAGGATCACGAAGGCGAGCCAGCCCGCCTTGCCCCATCCGCCCAGTGAATCGTCCCGGAAGATGTCGAGAATGATCCGGAAGAGCAGTATGAGCCACAGGATCCACAGGAAAAACCACAGCATGGTCCAGAACGCGCCCAGAAGCGGGTAGTCGTAGGCGAGATACATGACGCTTTCTCCTCTCCGCGCCGTATTGGTGCCTCCGGCGGATCCAGCACAGCCGCTGCCGAAGGCGCGCGCCTCGTTCGCTGCGGATGATTTTTCGGTGCCACCGGTCGAGGCGAGGCCGAGGTGAGGACCCGGCTGGTCGGCGTGCCTGGCCGCCACCGGGCGGACGATGAGTCAAGATCTGACGGTGGTACTGGCTGAGGATCTCGACACGTCCACGCTGACCTCCCGGCAGCGGCGGATTCTGACGGTCATCCGGGACTGGGTGGTCCGGTACGGCTATCCGCCGTCCACCCGGGAGATCGGCGACGCGGTCGGGTTGGCGTCGACGTCGTCGGTCAGCCGGCACCTGCGCACGCTGGAGGACTACGGCTTCCTGCGCCGGGGCCGTACGGTCACCCGCCCGGTCGACGTGCGCATGTTCCTGGACACGGTCACCCGTGAGGAGCGCGACCCGAGCACGGTGGGCGTTCCGCTGGTCGGCGCCATCGCCGCCGGCAGTCCCATCCTCGCCGAGGAGATGTCCGAGGAGACGCTCACGCTGCCGCGGGACCTGGTCGGCCGGGGCACCCTGTTCTGCCTGCGGGTACAGGGCGATTCGATGATCGAAGCGGCGATCTGCGACGGCGACATCGTGGTGGTGCGCCAGCAGCCCGAGGCGTACAACGGCGACATCGTCGCCGCGATGATCGACGAGGAGGCGACGGTCAAGGTGTTCCGCCGCCGCGGCGGCCACGTCCTGCTTGAGCCGCGCAATCCGGCGTACGACGTGATCGACGGCGACCGCGCGGTGGTGCTCGGCAAGGTCGTCTCGGTGCTGCGCCGGATGTAGGCCGGATCAGCCGGCGTCCGGCGCCATCGCTGTCGAGCCTATCGACGGTACGACCATCGGCCCGTGCGGCGGAAGTGTTCTTCGAGGTCGGGCCGCCGGGCGTACAGGAAATAGCCGGTGACCGACCGGCCGTCCTTGCGTGCGTAGTCGTGCAGCCGCCCGTACTCCTCGAAACCCATGCGGCACCAGAGCCGCATCGGGCCGTCGTCGCGGACCTCGAGCGTGAGGATGTCGCAGCCCATCTCGGCGGCCGCCCGGAGGACCTCCTCGAAGCCGGCGGTGAGGAAGCGGCCGCGGTAATCCGGGTGGATGACGCACCGCCGCAGGTCCACGACGTGCCGGCGGCCGGGCTGCGGTGCCCGCGCGAGGGTGACCATGCCGACGATCCGCTCGCTCTCGGTGCGGGCGACCAGCAGCCTCACCGCGCCGCGGCGCAACTCGTCGTCGAAGGCCCGCATCAACGCGAGCCCTTCCTCGTCGCTGAGCGGTTCGTTGAAGCCGAGGTTTCGCTCCCGGACGGCCACGCCGTTCATCAGGCTGAGCATCTCGCGGATGTCCTTGATGGACAGTTCCTTCGGCCACTCGTACCTCATCGAAGCCTCCCCGCCGGCATCAGATCTCCGGCCGCTGCTGGCGGACGAAGTTGGGCCGAACGTCGAAGTCCGGAGCGTCGAAGGTCCGGTGGAACGCCGGCGTCGTGCTGCTGGACAGCGGCGGGTTGACCCAGGACCAGTCGGTCGGCACCGTACGCCCCTGCCGCTCCTCCCGCTCGACGTACTGCACGAAGTGCCGGGCCGCGGTGTGGTGGTCGTACATGCGTACGCCGGCCCGGTCGAAGCTGTGCATGACGGCGTAGGTGAGCTCGACCAACGCCCGGTCCTTCCACATGGTGCGGTCGCTGGAGGTGTCGAGTCCCATCTTCTCGGCGACGATCGGCAACTTGTTGTACCGGTCTTCGTCGCTGAAATTCCGGGCACCTATTTCGGTATTCAGATACCAGCCGGTGAATGGCGCGCAGGTATAAGTGAGTCCGCCGAGCTCAAGCGCCATTTCGGAGAGCGCTGGATTGGCGTACCATTTGAGCTCGAGCTCCTCGAACCACGGCAGGTCCGGGTGGCGGATCGGAATTTCCAGCACCGCGTCGGCCGGGACGTCGTACCATTTCACCCGTCGTCGGGTGTGCTGATGACAAGCGGCAGGAAATCGAACGGGGTGCCCGCGCCCTGCCAGCCCAGGCGCTGGACCTGATCGGTGAGGTCGGCGGTCGCCGGGTCGCCGATGACGCTGCCGTCGGGCTGCCGATATCCGGCATAGCGCAACAGGTGCGGATTGCTGATCCGGATGGCGCCGCCGTCCGGAGTGCACGGTGGAAAAACCGAGATGACGGCCTCGATCTTTCCCGCGTTGGTCGAGGTGCGAACGTGCTCCCAGCAGGCGTCCGCGATGCTGTCCGCGCTCGTGCGGTCCCGGAAATCAAGGAGCTTCAGCGAGCGCCAGTGCATGCGTCCGACGCAGCGCGCGTGGTTGCGCCAGGCGAGTCGCGCACCGATGAGCAGTTCCTCGGCGGTGTGCGTGTAGGTGCCGGTTTCCTCGATGTCGAGCAGCACCTGCGCTTTGCGCTCTGCCGGCACGTGCGAAAGGTCGGGGAGACCAAAGAAATGCTCCGCACCTTGCCGTACTTTGTCGATCGACACTGATCTCCTTTTGTTCATTTCCCTGGGCAGTGTAGTGCGCCGATACGTGGCCAACAAGACTTGATCTCCCCTGGCATCTGTGCTGCAATGGCGATTTCCGCAGCCATGCGCGTCGATTGATGCCTGAGCTGGCACTTTACGCCAAAGGGACTTATATGGTGACCAGCCAAGCGGCACCCGTTCCTGAGCAGGTAAAAGTGGCGCTGAGCCACGCCGTACGCGATCGGGTCGGGGCCGGAGCGTTAGGAGAAACCGTCCTCAACCGGCCTGATTGGCGTTTACCCCAGCCTTTTGCCGCGACACTCAGCCAAATCCTCGTGGCGCCCGCGCTGTCGCGTGGCTTCGCATTGGCGCCCGGCCTGTTCGGCGGCCTGGATGAGCCCCTGGATGAGCCCGGCCCGACGCCCCGGCACTGGGCGGAGGCCGACCCGGAGCGGACCGCCCACATCGACGTGGCGCTGGCCCTGGTCGCCGCGGCGCTGGGCCAGGTGCACAGCTGGACCAACCAGCAGGCGGGGCGGATCGTCCACAACATCCTGCCCAGCCCGGAGCACAGCCACGAGCAGGTGGGCGCCAGCAGCGCCGTGCCGCTCGCCTGGCACACCGAGGACGCGTTTCACCCGGAACGGGCCGACCTGGTGCTGCTGGCCTGCGTCCGCAACCCGGACCGGATCGGCACCCGGCTCGCCGGCATCCGGGACGCCGCACTCACCGAGGCGGATCTGGCGCAGCTCGCCCGGCCCCTGCTCACCATCGAGCCGGACGACAGCTACGGCGGCGGCGTACCGGCGGGGGCCGAGCAGATCGGCATGTCCACGGTCTGGCACACCGCCGCGGGGCGCTGCGTCCGCTACGACCCCTCGTACACCCGCGTGATGACCGACGACGCGCGGTTCGTCGCGGCCTTCCGGCGGCTGGACGGCGCCTTCGAGGAGTGTGGGTTCACCGTGGACCTCGCGCCCGGCGACCTGCTCATTGTGGACAATGACGCGATGGTGCACGGGCGCGTCGCCTTCCGCGCCCGGTACGACGGCACGGACCGATGGGTCAAGCGGGCGCTGGTCCGGCTGCCGCGTCCCCGTCCGGCAGGCGAACGGCGCGAGCACGGCTACCACCAGAACCCGGTGTACGCGGTGAGCTGACCTCCCCGCCACCGCCAGCGGCTACGCCGGGTCCGCGCCGTGCGCGCCGTCCGCGCTGTGGCGCGCGGTCCGCGCCGTCCGCGCCGTGCGTGCGGTCCGCGCCGTGTGTGCGGTGCGCGCCGTGCGCGCGGTCCGCGCCGTCCGCGCCGATCAAGGGCTTTGCCGTCGATCAAGGGCGAATGGTCGTGGTTTGATCTCCGATCCACGGCCCTTTGCCCTTGATCGACGCGAAAGTCCTTGATCGGCGCGGAGTTCGCCGAGCCCGGACGGCGCGGGCCGGGCCCGGACGGCGCGGGGTGGGCCCGGACGGCGCGGGCCGGGCCCGGACGGCGCCGGGGTGGGCCGGGCGGCGCGGGGTGGCCGAGGCGCGGTGCGCGTCCATGCCTGCGGGGTGCACTCCGTGCGCGCCGGGCCGTGCCTAGATCGCGGCGTCGGCGAGCGCCGCGAGCAGGGCTGCGGTGGCGGGCGGGTCGGGCGGCTCGCCGTACGTCGCCGCGTACACGTGCCGGCGCGAGCCCGGCAGCTCGGTCGCGACGATGCCCTTGGCGCGGTGGGTGCGCAGGGCCAGCCCGGGGATGATCGTCGCGCCGAGCCCGGCCGCCACGAGCGCCTGCATGACCACCATGTCGTCGGACGTGTAGCCGATCCGCGGCTGGAATCCCTCGTCGGCGCACAGCGCCAGCAGGTGGCTGCGGCACCGCTCGCAACCGGCGATCCACGTCGCGTCCCGCAGCGCGGCCAGCTTGTGCCCGCGCCGGGTGGACAGCAGGTACACCGGATCGTCGAGCAGGTGGTGCAGGCGGACGCCGTCCGGCTCGGGCGCGGTCTCGTCGTAGCGGAAGATGACCGCGACGTCGATCTTGCCGGCCCGCAGCAGCTCCAAGGCCTCGGGCGGGTGCGTGTCGATCAGGCTGATCCGCAGGTCGGGATGCTTGCCGGCCAGCGCCGCCACGGCCCGCGGCACCAGCGCCCCGATCGCGGACGAGAAGCCGGCCAGGCGTACCCGTCCGGCGGTCAGCCCGACGTGGGCGGCGAGCTCCGCGCCCGCGGCGTCGATCCGCCCGATGATCTCGGCCGCCCGGTCGGCCAGCAACTGTCCGGTCTGGGTGAGCCGGAGGCCGCGCCCGACCCGTTGCAGCAGCTGCGCTCCGGTCTCGGCCTCGAGCCGGGCCAGGTGGTGGCTGACGGTCGGCTGCGAGTAGTGCAGCTCCTTCGCCGCCGCGGTGACCGATCCGTGCCGGGCCAGCGCGTCGAGGACGCGCAGCCGCGTGACGTCCAGCATGCATCGAGCATATCTATGGATCAGCACGAAGCTTTGCATTAGACGTATGAGTCGATCGGGCGCACGCTCAGGGCATGGGTACGACACAGATCCGCACCGTCACCGAACTCACCGATCTGGTCGACGGGGTCCGCGCCGCCGTCGCCGCGCACGTCGACTGGCCGGCCACCGCGCGGCTCGTCGCCGAACACCTGCGCCGCCACCTGCCCAGCCCGGACGTGCTGACCGCCGAGCAGCGCCTCGGCTCGCCCGACGGCTACCGCAGCCACACCCTGTACGTCGAGCCCGACGGCTCGTTCTCGGTCATCGCCGTGGTGTGGCGGCCCGGGCAGATCACCCGCATCCACGACCACCTGACCTGGTGCGTGTTCGGCGTCATCCAGGGGGTCGAGCACGAGGAACTGTACGACGCCGACCTCAACCTGGTCGGCCGCAACGACAACCACGCCGGCGACGTCAGCGGGTTCGCGCCGCCCGGCGACATCCACCGGGTCCACAACACGGCCGGCACGACCGCGATCTCGATCCACATCTACGGCACCGACGTGACGCGCATCGGCTCCAGTGTCCGGCGCTACTACAACTGAACTCCCGGCGTACCGTGCGGTCATGGACCGTGCGGTTGATGACGAGCAGGTGGCCGCCTCGCTCGCGGACCGGCTCACCGCGCTGACGTTTTCCGACCTGGGCGCCGACGAGGTCACCGCGCTGCTCGCGGACTCGGTGGTGGCGTGGGCGGAGGATCAGGGCTGGCGGGCCTACCGCCGGGCACCCAGCGTCATGGCGCTGCCGCCGCCGTACGCGCACCGTCACTCGTGGATAGACGTCGGCTGCGCCCGGCCGGCCGGCGCGCCGATCGCCGTCGAGATCGACCGCACCGACCGCCAGCGCACCGTCGACAAGCTCCTGGCGGAGGCCGAGGCCGGCCGGGTCGCGATCTGGGTACGGTGGGGGACCGGCAAGTTCGCGGCCCCGCCACCCCCGATCACGATGGTGACGTGCGCGGTGACGGCCCGCCGCGGGCCGGCGGACAAGGACCACCGGTACAGCCGGCTCTCGGCCCGCGACCTACCGGCACCGGCGCACACCGCCGCCACCCTCAAGGCCGACGAGCAACCCGACCTGTTCGCCGATTGAGCCGCCGATCAAGGCCGTGCCCGTCGATCAAGGCTTTGTGCGTCGATCAAGGGCGAATGGTCGTGGTTTTGAGATCAAAGCACGGCCATCTGCCCTTGATCGAGGGGCAAGCCCTTGATCGAGGGGCAAGCCCTTGAGTGGCGGGCGCGGCCTTGATCGACGGGCGAGTCCTTGAGTGGCGTGAGGTCCGCGTCCGCGCGTCGCGGTCTGTGCGGACGCGAGCGGGGTACGGTTTTGTACGGCGACGTGGCCGTTCAGCCGCAAACACGGCCACGTCGTCCTCCTTCTTTAGTCGGGTGCCGGTTGCCGGCGCAGTCGTGTTGCCCAAACGGCGTTCTGCAGGAGTAATAGCACGACGCCGAGAATCCAAACCGACCAGTCAAAGAGCGAATGAAGCGAACCTATTGTCATGGTGAGCGCCGCCAGTGACACTGCGGGAAACATCAGCCCTGCCGTGATGGCCTGTATCAGGCGCCGCCCCTTCATCCGGGACCGGAAGTAATGCTCGTATTGAAAGAGTCGGTCCTCGCCGAGCTGTTCGACGAGAATGGGTCGCTGAACGTTTTCGACGTAGCTCGCTATCACCATGACGTCGATCGTGAGGATGTGAAACCAGAGGCCCAGCGCGCCGGACAGGAACGGCAGAAGTAGCAGCAGACGGGTGTCCGCCCGGTTGGCGATGACGATGCCGCCGATGGCCGCGACGCCCGTGACGTTGAGCCCGATGACTGTGAACCGTGCCGCCAGGTGCTGGGTGACCTCGGCCCGGAGGGCCACGAACTCGGCGAGGACAACATCGACCGTTTTGCTCTGACCTTCCAACGCGCTCGACACGTCGATCTCCCTTGGTAATACCGCTGCTATAACAGTATTTCTCGCCGTGTCAAGCATTCCATTTCCCGGCCAACCTCAAGATTCCCGCAAGATCCGCACCAAGTGATTGGGGGAGCTGGGCATGGATGCGAGTGTATGCGACAAGTTCGGTGATCACCGGAGGCCAGTAGCGAAGAGAGGAACTACCGTGCCAAAGATTGGTCGAAAGTCGTTGGCTCTCGTGTTCAGTGCGGTCGCCATCGCTGGCGCGCTTGTCATTCCGAGCCCTGCGTATGCCTGCGGGACCAGCGTCACCTATGGCTCGTGGACGCACATCCCGGACACGTTGACCTGGCAGCGGAAGTGGACGTGGAACTACTTCAACTGCAGCTCGGGTACCGTGCACCGCAAGGTCGTCGTGAACAACGGCTCGGACAGCCCCTGCTACACGATCGCCCCCCGGGGCACCCGCACCTATAGCAAGTACGAGTCCAACACCGCTGGGTACCGCATCAACCAGTACGAGAGCACCGCCTCCTGCTAGGTCACCCCCGGCGGGCCGCTCTGTTCGGCGGGAGCGGCCCGCCGTGCGTCGTGTACGGGGCGGAAGCGGTCGTCGAGCAGCGTGATGAGGCTCAGCAGCAGGACGAAGAACAGGGCGTCGCCCTGGGGGAGGTCGCCGTCGCCGCGCCGCAGCAGCCAACTGCTCAGCACGACGAGGCCGACGTTCAGCAGCACCCGGGCGCCGAACGCGAGCAGCATCGACTCGACGCCGCGCGCCCCCTTGGCGGCCCAGAGGCTGATCGCCGCGTTCACCACCACGAAGACCGCGATGCCGAGGAAGAGGTCGAGGTTCGAGGACTCGCGGTCCGGCACCACCTGCGCGTAGATCACGCAGAGGAGGCCGACGAGCAGCACCTTCTCCAGCGTGGCGGCGGACAGCACCCGGCCGTGGGTGGCGATCCAGTGGTCGCGTTCGGCCGCCGTGTCCATCTGGGTGGGCAGCGGGTCGGCGGCGACGTGCCACGACCAGTCGACCGCGGGCACGCGCGGCCGAAGCCAGATCCACGCCGCCACGGCCAGGCCGAGCAGCGCCAGCACCACGAGCGGGCCCAGCCACGGGTACGCGTCGAGCGTCTCGGTGACGTCCAACTGCGCGATGTGGACCCAGTACTCCTGCGGCAGCTTGACGACCACCCAGATGGTGGCCGCGGCCAGCACCCAGAAGCGCATCCCGTACCGCGCCGGGTTCCAGCGCAGCCGGATGACCTCGTACGCGATGAAGAAGTACTCGAACGTGTTCGGGAAGATCAGCAGGAGGGCGCGCCAGTGTGTCAGCTCGAACGCGACCACGCCCGCCAGCCGGTAGAAGTAGAGGAACTTGGCGACGCGTACGGCCGGCTCGCTGGTCCAGTTGCGCATCGTGGCGAGGTAGGCGATGGCGAGGTAGTACATGTCCATCGCCTTGTCGTAGCCCTGGTAGCCGGGCGGGTCGTAGCCGAACGACTGGAAGATGGTTTGGTCGGCGGCGTCGAGGACCAGGCAGGCGAGGATCGCGGGCAGCGGAAAGCGGGGGATGAGCAGCGGCACCAGGAACCGCGCGCCGACCACCACGACGAAGATTGCCGCCTCGCCCATCCCCTGAGCGTGCCAGACAGGTCGGGTACGGTACGACGCGATGCGGATCATTAAGTTCACCCACGCGTGCGTACGGCTCGAGCTCGGCGGGCGGGTGCTCGTCATCGACCCCGGAGTGTGGAGCGAGCCCGCCGCCCTCGACGGCGCGGACGCGGTGCTCGTGACGCACGAACACGCCGACCACGTCGACGTCGACCGCCTGGCCGGGCTGGACGTGCCCGTCTACGCCCCCGCCGAAGCGAGCATCCCGGGACTGGAGACCACGGGCGTGGCCTCCGGCGACGAGTTCACCGCGGCGGGGTTCACGGTGCGCGCGGTCGGCGGTCGGCACGCCCTCATCTACGGCGGCCAACCGGACTGCGCGAACCTGGGCTACCTCGTGGACGAGGCGGTCTACCACCCCGGCGACTCGCTGCACGTCCCGGAGCAGCCGGTCGAGACGCTGCTGGTGCCGGCGCACGGATCGTGGATGAAGTTGGACGAGGCGATCGACTTCGTCAAGGCCATCAAACCGCGGCTGGCCTTCCCGATCCACGACGCCCAGATCAACGATCGCGGCCTGGGCAGCGTCAACGGCTGGCTCGACCAGGAGACGGACGGCTACCGGTACCTGGCCCCCGGTGAGGCGATCGGGTAAGCAGCGCGCGACGACCTGGCTGCCGCGCTCAGCTAGGGTCGCCCCAGCCGGCCAGCCGGGAAATCACGGTGAGGTTGGGCTCCAGGCGTGGGCCGTGGAGGAGCCCGCCACCGCCGATCATGAACTCCTCGGTGGGGCCGGTGCGCCGGGCCGCGGCCTGAACCGGGTGCTCCGCCGCCCACCAGATCTCCTTGGCCCGCGCCATGATGGCCTCGAAGCGCCGGTACGCGGTGTCGTCGCCGATCGCGGCGAGGCCGCCCGCGACGCGCATCGCGATGTTGGCGGCGCCGGCGGCGACGCTCCACTTGCCGGCGGCGTCGTGCAGTTCCATCGCGGCTACCGCGGCGCCCAGCCATTCCGGCGCCGCCTGCCGGAAGCTCTCCGGCGCGGACGCCAGCCAGGAGAAGTCGGTGCCCGCGATGCCGGCCTCCTCGCGCAGCCGCTCCGCGGCGAACAGCGCCGTGTCGAACTCGTCCAGGGCGGTGCCGGGCTGGCCGCCGAGCAGCAGGGCCCGGCCGATCAGCGTGTGTGTCCGGACTAGCCCGAACTCCCGCTCCAGCCGGTCGCCGCCGGCCACGGCCTCGTAGCCGGCGAGCGCCGCGCGGCCGGCGCGCACCGCCTCGTCGTACCCACCCTCCATGATGTACGTGAGGGCGACACGGAGCCGTACGTCGCACAGCCGGACCGTATAGCGCCGCCGGTCGGCCGCCACCAGCGTGGTGTAGTGTCCCACCGCCTCGGTCAGCGTGTCGCGGGCCTGCGCCGGGCGGCCCGCCTGGATGAGGCGGTAGGCGTGGTTGTACAGGCCGCCGGCGAGCGCGGCGACGTGCCGGGTGTTGCCGGGATGGCGCCCGACCAGCACTCGGCACACGTCCATGGCCTCGCCGGAGTAGCGGGCCTGTTCCCGCACGTCCCGGCGGGCGCCGGCGGCGCGGGCGCCGGCGAGCAGGTCGTTGACCCGCTGCTCCAGGTCACCGTCCGAATCGCGTCCGATCACCGCGTCCCCTCCCCAGCGCCGGCCGCCCCAAAGTCTGGCAGGTGGGCGCGAGCCTCGGGACCACCGCTCAGCCGCCGCCGGGGCGCACGACACCGGTCTCGTACGCGAAGACCGCCGCCTGGGTGCGGTCGCGCAGGTCGAGCTTGGTCAGGATGCGGCTCACGTGGGTCTTCACGGTCTGCTCGGCCACCACGAGATGGTCGGCGATCTCCGCGTTGGACAGGCCCTGGGCGATGAGGGCGAGCACCTCGGTCTCGCGTTCGGTCAGCGCGCCGGCCCGTTCCTTGAGCGGGGCACGCGGCGCGCCGGCCAGCCGGGAGAACTCGACGATCAGCCGCTTGGTCAGGGCCGGGGCGAGCAGCGCGTCGCCGGCCGCCACCACCCGTACGGCGTGCGCCAGCTCCTGCGCCGACGCGTCCTTGAGCAGGAACCCGGAAGCGCCGGCGCGCAGCGCCTCGTAGACGTACTCGTCCAGGTCGAATGTGGTCAGGACCAGCACCTTGGCGGCGCCGGCGGACCCGGTGATCCGGCGGGTGGCCTCGATGCCGTCGAGGACCGGCATGCGGATGTCCATCAGCACCACGTCCGGCGCCAGCTCGGCGACCTTGGCCACGGCGTCCTGGCCGTCGACGGCCTGGCCGACCACCTCGATGCCGGGTTCGAGGTTGAGCAGCACAGTGAACCCCTGACGGACCATGATCTGGTCGTCGGCGATCAGGACGCGGATGTTCGTCATGTCGTATCCCCAGTGGACGGTGCGGGCAGGGTCGCGGTCACCTCGTACCCGCGGTCCGGGGTCGGCCCGGTGGCCAGCGTCCCGCCGAGCATGGCGACCCGTTCGCGCATGCCGAGCAGGCCGTGGCCGCCGTCCGAAGGGGACGGTGCCGGTGCGGTCGGCGCGGTGTTGACGACCCGGATGACCAGGTCCGCCGGGCGGTAGGCGACCTCGACGGTGACGGTGGCGCCGGGCGCGTGCCGGATCGCGTTGCTCAGCGCCTCCTGCACGATCCGGTACGCGGACAGCTCGACCCCGGGTGGCAGCGGGCGCACCTCGCCGGTGGTCCGGGCGGTCACGGCGAGCCCGGCGTCGCGGACGTTGCCGACCAGTTCGTCCAACACGTCCAAAGTGGGCTGCGGCGCGTGCGCGGACTCCCGTTCCACCCGCAGTACGCCCAGCACCCGGCGCAGCTCGGATAGCGCCTCCAGGGCGTTGCCGCGGATGCCGGCGAGGTTCTGCCGTAGTTCCTCGGGCGGGTCGGCGACCAGGTGCGGGGCGACCTGCGCCTGGATGGAGATGACCGACAGGTGGTGGGCGACCACGTCGTGCAGTTCGCGGGCGATCCGGGTGCGCTCCTCCAGCAGGGTGCGCCGGGCCCGTTCCTCGGCCGAGATCCGCTCCTGCGCCGCCAGCTTGGTCCGGGACTCCCGCCGGGCCCGCCGCACCGCGCCCAGCACCGCGGGCAGGATCCAGAGCGCGACGGTCTGCCCGACGTCGGTGTAGAAGAACACCACCGTCCAGCCGGCGTTCGGGTTCTTGATGTCGATGTGCAGCCCGGTGCTCACCAGGCCGACCAGCACGGTGACCGCCAGCGCCTCGACCACCACCCGGGCCCGGGCGCGCAGCGCCAGCAGGAAGAGCACTCCGGCCATGGCGGCGACCGTGGCGGGGCTCCACGGGTACGGGTCGCCGTGGGTGAGCGCGCCGGCGACCATGGCGAGCGTGACGATCCACCACGCCAGCACGGGCCGGAACAGCGCCATGACCAGCGCGGCGGCCTGGATCGCGGCGAGCACCAGGGAGAGCGGGCGCCCGCCTTCGAACGAGGCGAACAGCAGCACGGCGCAGAGCACGACCGCGACGTGCGGCAGGCGGGCAAGCCAGCGCGGCCGCGCCATGGGCGGCAGCGGGTCGGCGGCGACCGTCCACAGGTCGTCGCGCAGGGCTCGGGGCACGGCGCGGACGGCACCCATGGCACCGTGCGTGTTCATCGCGTCCATCTTAGGTACTCCCGGTAGTCGTGATCTTGACCTTGGCGGGCGCGGCCCGCTCGTGGGCGTGGAACGCCGCGCAGCACACCAGCAGCGCCAGCGCGAACAGTGGCAACCAGCCGAACCGGGCGGCCACCCAGGCCGCGCCGTCCGGCACGGTGTGCAGGCCGGGCAGGGGGCGGCCGGCGAGCAGGCCCAGCGCGGTGACCGCGATCATCGCGGTCTGGTGCCACAGGAAGATCGTCATCGCGGACAGGTTGGCCAGCGCCACCGCCGCCCAGGGGCGCGGGCGCCGCGTCAGCCGGCGCAGCGGACCCAGCAGCAGGCCGGCGGCGCCGCACTGCGCGAGGCCGAACGTGACGGCGGCGAGGCTCGGCGGGTCCAGGTTCGAGAAGCCTTCCCCGGGTACGCCGACCATCGACGCCGGATAGCCGGCCCACCGTACGAGGGCGACCGTCGCCGTGGCCCCGCCGATCGCCAGCGCCCACAACGTCGTACGGTCGCGCAGCCGGCCCCGCGCCCAGGCGGCACCGAGCGTGAAGGGGACCAGCCATCCGGCCGCCACGTTGGCCCAACCGAGCCAGGCCGGGCCGTCGAGGCCGAGCCGTACCACGTCGACGAGCACCACGACGGCCAGCGGCCACCCGGGATGCAGCCGGGCGACCAGCGGTGTCGCGGCCGTCAACACGGCGAACACCAGCAGGAACCACAGCGGCGAGAGCACCAGCCGCAGCGGCGTGCGTACCGTCTGCGGGTCCACACCGGACGCGAGCAGCGCCCCGGCGACCACCGTCCACACCACGAGCACGGCCGCCACCGGCCGCCACAGCCGCGCCATCCGGGCCGCCAGCCATGTCCGGTACGGCAGGCCGCGGGTACCGGAACGCGCGTAACCGCAGGCCGCGGCCAGCCCGCCGACGAGGAAGAACACCGCGAGCGTCTGGAACAGCCAGGACACCGGGGCGAGCGGCAGGTACCGCAGCGGGCTCGCCCCGCGTACCGCGCCGCTGTCCACGACCAGCGCGGTGACCAGCCAGTGCCCGAGCACGACGCCCGCGATGGCGAACGCGCGCAGCGCGTCGACGGCCCGGTCCCGATCCGGCGGGGTGGCGGCCTCGATCCGCCAGACGAGCTCACGCATGGGTGTCCCCTTCGGACGGTGACCGGCCCTGGACGATCCGGGCGATGTTCGCCAGCGACACCGAGCCCGGCTCCAGGTAGTCGCTGTGGCCGGCGTCGCCGGCCGGGAAGGTCCGGGCGCCGAACCGGGGCGAGACCGGATCGGTGCCGAACCCGAGGGTGACGAACGGCAGGCGCAGCCGCACGTGCGGCACCCGGCCGATCGGGTCGCGGGCGCCCAGGCCGGCCCACACCGTCGCCGTGGTGCGCAGGGCGGCGACGTCGTCGAAGCCGGTGCCCGGGCTGCCGTACAGCACGATGCCGGACACCGGCAGTCCGGCGGCGGCCCGGGCGCAGACCACCGACCCGTACGAGTGGCACAGCACGGAAATCCGGGCCGCCGGCCTGGCCGCGTTCACCTCGTCGACGAACGCGCGCAGCGCCGGGGCGGCGGCGCCGGCGCGCGACGGCGTCAGCACCGACAGGCTCAGCATGCTGGGCGTCGGGTAGCCGAGCCAGGCGATCACGGCGGATCGGCCGCCCAGCTCCCGGTGCAGCGCCACCGCGCCGTCGCGGAGCCGCCCGTACTCCTCGAAGCTGGTGTCCGAGCCGGGCACCAGCACGGCGATCCGGTCGGCCCGGCACAGGTCGCCGAGCACCTCGGCGCTTCGGCCGCCGTCGCGGCCGTCGAACCACAGCAGCCGCCGCGCGGGGTCGGCCAGCGCGCGCAGCGCGGCGGCCCGCCGCCGGTCGCCGTGGCCGGCGGCCATCCGCTCGGCGGCGCGGACGCCGTCCCGGTCGGCGGCGTACCGCGCCGCCACGTCGGACGCGCAGGTCGCGGCCCGCAACGGGCCGAGGGCCGCGGGCGCCGGTGCCGGCACGGACTCGGACCGGGCCGCGCCGGACATCGGTACGACCACCGCCGCACCGACGAGCGCGGCCAGCAGGGTACGGCGCAGTCTGCCGAATTGGGTACGGGTTGCCACGGCACCGAAGCTACGGATTACCCGATGTGGTCCGCGTCCCGCCGCGGAGCGCACCGCGGGCGTAGCTCCACAGGACTACGGGTACGGCCATGAGCGATGATGCAGCGATGCCTGGTACCCGCCACTCGCACGTCCTGTTCGACTTCTTCGGCACGCTGGTCGCGTACAACGCCAGCCGCGTCGAGCAGGGGTACGCCCGGTCGCACGCCCTGCTGGTGCGGTGGGGCGCCGACCTGAGCTACCCGGACTTCCTCGGTGCCTGGTCGCGGACCACCGACCAGTTCGACCGGCTCAGCGACCGGGACGACCACGAGTTCTCGATGACCGAGGTCGGCACCGTGTTCCTGGCCGGCGTGCTGGGACGCGCACCGGCACCGACCGAGGTCGAGACGTTCGTGGTCGAGTACGTCGACGAGTGGAACACCGGCGTGACGTACCAGGACGGCGTCGCCGCGTGCGTGCGCGACCTGGCCCGCGACCACCGGCTCGCGGTGGTCAGCAACACTCACCAGTCCGATCTGGTCCCCAACCACCTGCGCGCCATGGGGCTGTGGTCCTCCTTCGACGCCGTGGTCACCTCGGTGGACGTGGGCTGGCGCAAACCGCACCCCAAGATCTACGCAGTCGCGCTGGACGCGCTCGGCATCGACGCCGGGGACGCGGTGTTCGTGGGCGACTCCTTCGAGCCGGACTTCGCCGGGCCGGAGCGCGCGGGAATGACCGCGTTTCTGATCGACCCGGACCGCCGGGCGCCGGTGCCCGGCGACCGCCGCCTGGACTCGGTCGTGGACCTGCCCGCGCGGTTGCGGGCGCAGGCGGCAGGGTCAGCGGGCGCCTGAGATGTAGTCGGCCAGGGCGGTGCGCTCGGTCTCCAGCTCGTCGATCCGGTTCTTCACCACGTCGCCGATGCTGACGATCCCGCACAGGACGCCGTCCGCCACCACCGGCACGTGCCGGATGCGGCGGTCGGTCATCAGCCGCATCAGCTCCTCGAGGTGGGTATCCGGCGCCGCGACGTGCACCTCCGCCGTGTGGATGGCGGTGATCGGCTCGGCGAGCACGGCGGCGCCGCGCTCGGCCAGCGCCCGCACGACGTCCCGCTCGCTGGCGATCCCGTCGACCGTGGTGCCGTCGGTGGACACCACGACGGCACCGATCCGGTGCTCGGCGAGCACCGTCACCAGGTGCCGAACGTCGCTGTCCGGACTGACCGTGAGCACCCGGTCGCCCTTGAACCGCAGTACGTCGCTGATCCGCATCTATACCTCGCAGGGCGCTGCCGTGGGATGTGATCGTGCTGTGCACCAGCGTAGGGGATGGGCGGCCGGCGCGCAGCCGTGCCGGAGCGTATGCGCGGCCTGCTAATCCCATCAACCCGATAGATATTACGGCGAGTAGTCCCTGCTCAGAGCGTCTTGACGATCATGGCCAAAGCGGGTAATCGTATAACCATGAGCTCGACCAAGCCACCGACGCAGCGCGATGTGGCGCGGTACGCCGGCGTGTCCACGGCGACCGTGTCGTACATCCTCAGCGGCCGCCGGGACCGGGCGAACCCGGTCACGGAACAGACCCGCGAGCGCGTCCTCAGCGCCGTGCGGACGCTTGGCTACCAGCGCAACCACGCCGCGCGGAGCCTGCGCCGGCAGCGCACCGAGTTCGTCGCGGTCGTCTACCGGCCGCCGTCCAGCCCGTGGGGCGAGCGCCTCGTCGACCAGCTCCACGAGGCCGCGCGCGGGCAGGGGTACTCGGTGATCGTGCTGCCGGCCGGGCCGGACGACCGCACCGGCAACGTCCTGCGGGTGCTGCGCGAGCAATACGTCGACGGCGCGCTCATGCTGCCCAACCACTCGGTGCCGGACAGCGAACTGGCCGCCCTCGCCCAGCACGGCCTCGCGCTGGTGGTGTACGACGACGAGACCCCGCCGGCCGGCTTCGACGTCGTCCGGCAGGACCAGACGGCCGCCTGCCACGCCGCCGTGAGCCACCTGGTCGACTCCGGCCGCCGGCGCATCGCCTACCTCGGCCACGGCCAGCCGGGCGAGCCGCCCGAAGACGACCTGCGCTTCGCCGCGTACCGGACGGTCCTGGCCGACCGCGGCCTGGAGCGTGACGACTCGCTGGTGCGCGCGGCGGCCGACTCCCGGTCGGCGGCCTACCAGGCCGCCACCGCCATGCTGAGCCGCCCCGACCGGCCGGACGCCATCTTCTCCGGCTCCGACCGCGGCGCCCTCGCCGCCATCTGGGCCGCGATCCGGCTCGGCCTGCGGGTGCCCGACGACGTGGCCGTGGTGGGCGTCGGCAACACCGACGAGGGCGCGGTCGTCAGCCCCGCCCTGACCAGCGTCGGCACCCCGCGCTTCGACTTCACGGCCGTGGTGGACCGGCTCTTCGAGCGGATCCACCAGCCGGGCACCGGCACCGTCCTGCACCAGCCCTGGGAACTGATCGTCCGCCAGTCCACATAGGCCCCTGCGACACCATCCCCCGCGACGAAAGGGCACGCCATGCCCAACCTCTCCCGCCGGCGCGTGCTGCAAATCGGCGCCGCCGCCACCGCCGGACCGATGCTGTCGGCCTGCTCCCGCGCCCCGAGGCCAGCGGGTCCGGCGCCGGCACGCTCACGCTCTACACCAACGCCGGCCACGCGTACGCGGCGTGGCAGGAGGTCATCGCCCAGTTCGAGAATGACCACGGCGTCACGGTCAACTGGCAGAAGTTCCAGTGGCCGGACCTGGCCACCAAGCTGCAGACCGACTTCGCCGCCGGCACCCCGGCCGACCTCGTGGAGCAGCCCGGCGGCGCCGCCACCGTCGCCCTGGCGGCCGCCGGCGACGTGCGCGCGCTCGACGACTACATCGCCAAGGACGGCGCGGCCATCGGGTACCCCGACGACTGGCAGGCGGCGGCGGTCGAATCCTGGCAGTCGCAGGGCAAGACGTACGGCGTCCAGATGGCCCTGACCTGCAACCTGCTCTTCTACAACCGGCAGATGTTCGCCGCGGCCGGGATCACCCGGCCACCGGACACCTGGGACGAGTTCCTGGCCGCGGCGAAGGAGCTGACCCGCGGCGGCGTACACGGCTTCGCGGCCAACCAGGACTACTCCTACTCCACGCCGTGGCTGCTGGAAAACGGCGTGCGCTACTACGACCCGGCCGCCAAGGACTTCCTGGTGCCGGGCCCGGCGGCGATCGAGGCGCTCCAGTTCCAGGCCGACCTGGTGCACAAGCACAAGGTGGCACCGGTGCCGACCGCCGGCACCGACTATTCCGGCCCGCAGAAGCTCTTCACCGCCAAGCGCGCCGCGATGATCCTCAGTGGACCGTGGGACCTCAAGCCGATCCGCGAGGGCGCCCCCGACCTCGACTTCGGCCTCACGCTGCCGCTGCGGAAGGTGCGGCGCAGCACCAACCTGGCCGGCGCCGGGTTCTTCATCCCGGCCAAGGCCAGCAAGGCCGATCTCGCCTGGGATCTGCTCAAGCGGATCGTCAGCCTGCAAACCCAGCTCAAGGTGAGCAAGGAGGCGGGCCTGACCGCACCGCGCAAGTCGTGGGCGGCCGACGCCGAGGTCAAGGCCGACGCGACGATGAACGCGGTGGCGCAGGCGCTGCCGTTCGCCACGGACTGGAACGCCGGTCTCCCGCAGACCGGCAAGAAGTCCGAAGTGGACGACGCGTACAAGACGCTCTACCAGTCGGTCGTGCTGAGCGACAAGCCGGTGGACGCGGCGGTGAAGTCCTTCGCCGACGCGGCCAAGCGGGCCGTTGGCTAGGTCGGCACGGCGGCCCTCCCGGCTGGCCCGCCAGCGCGCCCGCACCGCGTACCTGCTGCTCACCCCGGCGCTGGCGTTCTTCGCGCTGATGTTCTTCTACCCCTGGGCAGCGAGCTGACCACCAGCGCCTTCACCGGGGTACGCGCCGACGAGTTCGCCGGCCTGGACAACTACGTCAAGGCGTTCGGCGACCCGGCGGTGCGGCACGCGTTCGGAGTGACGCTGCGGTTCGCGGTCGGTACGGTGCTGGCCAGCCTGGTGCTCGGGCTGGTCACCGCCGTCATCCTCAACCAGCGGATGCGCGGGCGGATGGTCTTCCGCGGCGTCCTGCTCGTGCCGTACCTGACCTCGATCGCCATCGTCGGTCTCCTGTGGAGAAACATCCTCGACCCCCAACTCGGCATCCTGAACAGGTTGCTCCTCGCGGCCGGCCTACCCGGGCAGAACTGGCTCAACGAGCACCCGGTGGCCACCATCACCGCGATCGCGGTCTGGAAGGACGTCGGGTACGCGACGCTGCTGTTCATCGCCGGGTTACAGGGGATCGGGGAGATGTACTACGAGGCGGCGAAGGTCGACGGCGCGACGCCGTGGCAGCGCTTCCGGCACGTGACCCTGCCGCAGCTGGCGCCCACCACGGTGTTCGTCTCCATCATCGGCACCATCTCGGCCCTGCAGGAGTTCGCGCTGCCGTACCTGGTGACCGACGGCGGTCCGGGCAACGCCAGCGACCTGTACGTGTTCCGCGTCTACCAGACCGCGTTCGACTTCCGGGACTTCGGCTACGCCTCGGCGCTGTCGTACCTGCTGCTGATCGTGATCCTCGCGCTCTCGGTGGTGCAGTTGCGGGCGGGAAGGCAAGAGCATGACGCGTGACCGTCTGTTTCCCGGCGACCGGGTGGTGGCGTACCTGTTCGTGCTGCTGCTGTGCGCGCTGACCGTGCTGCCGCTGCTCTACATGGTGTCGCTGGCCCTGCAGTCCGACGCCGAGATCTACGCCGGCGACCCGGTGCTGTGGCCGAAGACGCTCCGGTTCGACAACTTCGCCGCGCTGTTCGACCGGGCGCCGTTCGGCCGGTTCTTCGTCAACAGCCTCGTCGTGGCCACCCTCATCACGCTGTCGCACCTGGTCTTCGACCCGCTGGTCGGCTACGTCTTCGCCAAGTTCGACTTCCCGTTCCGGCGCACCATCTTCCTGGCCGTACTGTCCACATTGATGATCCCGTTCTTCGTGCGGATGATCCCGATCTACACGATGTTCTCGCAGATCGGTTGGCTGGACAGCTACCAAGGGCTGGTGGCGCCGTTCCTCATCGACGCGTTCGGCATCTTCCTGATGCGGCAGTACATCGCGCCGCTGCCGGACGAGCTGATCGAGGCCGCCCGCGTCGACGGCGCGTCGGAGCTGCGCATCTACGCCCGCATCATCCTGCCCCAGACCCGGCCCGCGCTGGCCGTCCTCGCCCTCTTCACGTTCGTGTACCAGTGGAACAACTTCCTGTGGCCGCTCATCGCCACGTCACGCACCGAGATGCGGACGATGCCGATCGGGCTGACCCTGTTCAACGAGGAGTACTTCACCCAGTGGAACCTGACCGCCGCGGGCGCCGTCCTGCTCTTCCTGCCCACGGCTCTGCTGTTCGCCCTGACCCAGCGGTACCTGGTGCGGGGATAGCCCTGACCGGCCTGAAATAACCAACGTCCTCGTCTTCCTGAGCGACCAGCAGCGCTTCGACTCGGTCGGCGCGTACGGCAACCCGCTCGACCTCACCCCGGAACTGGACCGGGCGGCCGCCGGCGGCATGCTGGTCAGCCACGCGTTCACGCCGCAGCCGGTCTGCGCGCCGGCGCGGGCGATGCTGCAGACCGGCCAGTACCAGAACCGCACGGGCGTCTACCGCAACGGCATCCCGCTGCCGCCGGACGTGCCCACGCTGGCCCACCACTTCACGGCCGCCGGCTACCAGACCGGCTACATCGGAAAGTGGCACCTGGCCGGCACCGACTCCGCGCCGGTCCCGCCCCACCTGCGCGGCGGGTACGACTACTGGCTGGCCGCCGACGTGGTGGAGTTCATCTCCGACGCGTACGACGCCCGGCTCTACGACGGCGACGGCGCCGAGGTGCGGTTGCCAGGCTACCGGGCCGACGCCTATGTGGACGCCGCCATCCGGTGGCTGGCCCAGCCCCGGCAGGCGCCGTTCTTCCTCTTCCTGTCGCTGATCGAGCCGCACCACCAGAACACCCGCGACGACTATCCCGCACCGGCCGGCTACGCGGACCGGTACGCGGACCGCTGGACCCCACCGGACCTGGCGGCGCTCGGCGGGTCCACATCGGAGCACCTGGCCGGGTACTGGGCATGGTCAAGCGGGTGGACGAGGCGTTCGGCCGGCTGCTGGACGCGCTGACCAGCCTCGGCCTGCGCGACAACACGGTCGTCGCGTACACCTCCGACCACGGCTGCCATTTCAAGACCCGCAACGGGGAGTACAAGCGCTCCGCACACGACGCGTCGATCCGGGTGCCGCTGGTGCTGTCCGTACCCGGCCGCACCGGCCCGGCACCGCGGCGGCTGGTCAGCCTCATCGACCTGCCGCCCACCCTGCTGGACGCCGCCGGCCTGCCGGTGCCGGCGCAGATGCAGGGCCGGTCCATCCTGGCCGAAGCCGGTGAGCCGGACGACGACGACCATGACGACGACGTCTTCGTGCAGATCAGCGAGTCCCAGGTGGGCCGGGCGCTCCGGACCCGGCGGTGGACGTACGCGGTCGTCGCGCGCGACGCCGACGGCTGGGACGACCCGGGCGCGTCCGAGTACGGCGAGGACCTGCTCTACGACCTGGACGCCGACCCGCACGAGCTGACCAACCTCGCCGGGCGCCCGGAGTACGCGGATGTCGCCGCGGACCTGCGCCGCCGCCTGATCGCCCGCATGGTGGCCGCCGGTGAGCCCGCTCCGGTGATCAGCCCGGTCACAGTGGACAGATAGCACGCCGCGAGCGCGACAACAAGTCTTGCACGTGAAGATCGAAAGGTGGAACATTCTGGCCCATCAATGATCATCCGACCTGATCCACGGGGCCAACCATGTCCGCTCGTCGCTGGTCACGTCTGCGTCGCCTCGCCCTCGAAGCGGTCGGCGCGGCCATCCTCACCGTCGCAGTGTGCTGGGCGATCCTGGCGCTGCTCGCGGGCGACTCGACCGCCACCGGCCTGATCGGCCGGTTCCTCGGCGCCGACCTGGGCGGCACCGCCGCCGCCGTGGCCGCCAGCCTGGGTGTGCCCCTGGACTGGAGCGTGGCCGGGCTCGACGGCCGCCTCTACCCGGTGACGCTGCTGCTGAGCGGTTCGCCGCTGGCGCTGCTGGTCGCCGGGCCGCTCGTGGGCGCCGTGGTGCTCGGCGCGCGTACCCGCAAAGAACTGACCGCGGACGGCGCGGCCGTCGCAGCCGGTACTTATGCGGTCGCGCTGGCCGGCTTCGTCGCGGCGGGCGGCGCGCTCGCCGCCGACCCGCTGGTACACCTGGCCGCACCCGCGCTGCTGGTCGCGGGCGCGGCGGCGGTCTGGGCGCTGGTCGGGATCCTGATCGCGGGGACGTTCCGGCTGAGCCGGGCCGCCGTGGTCGCCGCGGTGGTGGCGGCCGGCGCGCTGATCGCGGTGCCGGCGTCCGCCGAGCCACCGCCGGGCGACCGCGTGAAGCCGTTCGGCGGCGACGCGAGCCAGCCGCGGATCGGATACAAGCGGGCCGGCGTCTCCGCCGAGCTGACCAAGCTCCGCGCGGAGCAGGGCGGGGAACCGTTGGTGGCCAACGATCCCTGGCGCGGCACACCGTCCATGGTGGGCACCCGCAGCAAGGTGACCGGTGGCGTGCCCGGCTGGCTGCGCCAGCACGCCGGCCTGTTCGGCCTCGCCGACCCGGTCGGGTCGCTGCGCTCCGTCAAGGAGGAGCGCGACCGCACCGGCGAACGGCATCTGTGGTACGAGCAGCACGTCGGCGGCGTGCCGGTCTACGGCTCCAAGGTGGGTATCCACCTCGACCCCACCGGCCAGTACGTCGAGTTCGTCACCAACGGCGCCGAGCCCGCGCTCGACGTGGCCAGCACCCAGGCGACGGTGGCCGCCGGTGACGCGCTGCGCACCGCGCGGCTGGCCATGCCGAACGGGCGCCTGGTGGAGCCGGCGAAGCTGTACCTGCTGCCCGCGGCCGCCGCGCCGAACAGGGCCACGCCGACGGTGCTGGCCTGGCACGTGTGGCTGTCCGATCTGGACAGCGGCGTGTCCAACGCCTACTTCGTGGACGCCCGCGACGGGCGGCTGGTGTACGCGCTGCCGAAGGCCGCGCACGCCAAGGAGCGCCTCATCTACGACGCGAACAAGCTCACCGAGCTGCCGGTGCTGCCCAAGCGGTCCGAGGGGGAGGGGGCGACCGGCATCGAGGACGTCGACGACGCGTACGACTACCTCGGCGCCACCTACGACTACTACAACTCCGCGTTCGGGCGGGACAGCTACGACGGCAAGGGCGGCAAGCTCCGCGCGTTCGTCCGGGTGCGGAACAAGAAGGACGAGCCGATGCGCAACGCCGCCTTCATCCCCGACGACATCGACACGATGGTGTTCGGCGAGGGCCTGACCAAGGTGGACGTGGTCGCGCACGAGCTGACCCACGGCGTGACGTTCAACAGCGCGGGCCTGTGGTACATGTACCAGTCCGGCGCGCTGAACGAGAGCTTCTCCGACATCTTCGGCGAGAAGGTGGAGCACCACGCGACGGGCGCGGTCGACTGGCTGGTCGGCGCGCAGATCCCCGGCGGCGCGCTGCGCAGCATGGCGGACCCCACGCTCTACGGCGACCCGGCGCACTACAGCGACTTCGAGTCCAGCTGCTCGGACTGGGGCGGCGTGCACACCAACAGCGGCATCCAGAACAAGGCGTTCTACCTGCTGTCCCAGCAGATCGGCATCACCAAGGCGGCGGCGATCGCGTACCGGACGCTGACCACGTACCTGGGCGAGCGGGCGCGCTTCACCGACTCGCGGGTCGGGTTCATCGAGTCGGCGAACAAGCTCTACGGCAAGGGCTCCACCGAGGCGAAGGAGACCGCCGCCGCGTGGACCGCCGTCGGCGTGGACGGCGTCTACGAGCAGCCGCGCCAGGACTGCGCGTGCTTCGCGGACGAGTCGCTGGCCGGGTCGGGGCTCGACGGCCTCGACCCGCTGGGACCGGGCGTCGACGCGGTGCTCGCCGCGCTACTGCACGTGCGCGACCTGTTCTCATCCGCGCGCACGCCGGCCCTGGCGTACTACGAGGTCGTGTACGTCACCTACGGCCAGCGCGCGATCGAGTTGATGAGCACCGACGACGAGCTGCGCAAGCGCACCGCGCACGCGGTGCAGACCCTGGAACCGGCGCTGCGCACGGTCGGCACCGCCGACGGCGACTCCACAGTGGTCACCCAGGCCATGCTGGACGAGCTGCGCGACCTGTTCACCGACTACGCCGCGGCCGACGTCGCCGCCGGCGGGGGCGGCTTCGCCGAGCGGATCGGCCAGGAGCTGGACCGGGCGGCGTTCGACCAGATGGCCGGGAAGACCGTCAACCAGGCGCTCGCGTTCCTCGACACCCGGGTCGGGTGACCGGAGTGCGTCGGCTCTCTCGATCAAGATACCTGCTCGCCCTGCTCCTCGTGGTGGCCGGCGCCACCGTGCCGGCACCCCCGGCCACGGCGGCGCCGGGCGCCGGGCTCGCTCCGGAGACCGCCCAGGCGCTCGCCGGCGGCCGCCGCGCCGACCTGCTGGTCGCCCTCAAGGAGCGCGCCGACCTCAGCGGCGCCCGCGCCCTTCCCAGCGCTCGCCAGGTGCCCGGCAAGCGCACCGGGTACGGCCGGCAGCGGCTGGTCGACGTGGCCGAGCGCAGCCAGCGCGGGCTGCGCGACCTGCTCACCCTGCGCGGTGTGCGGCACCGGTCACTGTGGATCGTCAACGCCGTGCACATCAGCGGCGCGGACGCGAAGCTCGCCGCCGAACTGGCCGCCCGCCCCGACGTGCGGTCGGTCACCCCGGCCCGCACGTACGCCCTGCCGGAGCCGGTGGCGCAGCCGGCCGCCGCGGTGGCCGCGGCCGCGGGCGGCGTGGAGTGGAACGTGTCGAGCACCGGCGCGGACCAGGTGTGGTCCGGGTACGGCGTGCGCGGCGAGGGCATCGTGGTCGCGAGCATCGACAGCGGCGTCCAGTACGACCACCCGGCCCTCGTCGAGCAGTACCGCGGCAACACCGGCGACGGGACGTACGACCACCGCTACAACTGGTACGACCCGTACGGCCAGTGTGGACTGGACGTCGGCCCCTGCGACACCAACGGCCACGGCACCCACACCATGGGCACGATGGTCGGCGACGACGGCGCGGGCAACCGGATCGGCGTGGCCCCGGGCGCGCGCTGGATGGCCGCCCGCGGCTGCCAGGGCAACGGCTGCGCCATCCTCGCCCTGCTCCTCGCGGCACAGTGGATCGTCGCGCCGTTCGACGAGAACTGGTCCAACCCGCGGCCCGACCTCGCCCCGCACGTCGTCAACAACTCCTGGGGCGCCGCCTACAGCGACCCGTTCTACACCGACGCGGTCGACCGCTGGGTGCAGATGGGCATCATGCCGGTCTTCGCCGCCGGCAACGACGGGCCGTCCTGCGGCACCGTCGGCTCCCCGGCCGACTACGCCAACACGTACGCGGTCGGCGCGTACGACTCCGCCGGCGCGATCGCCGACTTCTCCAGCCGGGGCTCGACCAGCAACGCCCTGATCAAGCCGGACATCGCCGCGCCCGGTGTCGCCGTGCGCTCCAGCCTGCCCGGCAGCCGGTACGACTCCTACAGCGGCACCTCGATGGCCACCCCGCACGTCGCCGGGGCGGTGGCGCTGCTGTGGTCGGCCGCGCCCAGCCTCATCGGCGACGTGGCCGGCACCCGGGCGCTGTTCGACGACACCGCCGTGGACGTCGACGACACCACCTGCGGCGGCACCGCCGACGACAACCGCGTCTGGGGCGAGGGCAAGCTCGATATCCGCGCCGCCGTGGGCCGGGCACCGCTCGGTCCATTCGGGACGGTCAGCGGCACGGTACGCGCCGGCGGCACGGCCGTCGCCGGAGCGCGGCTACGCCTCGTCGGCGCCAACCGGGTCGAGCGGGTGGCCGTCACGGACGCCGACGGGCAGTACAGCGCTCGGGTGCCGGTCGGCGCGTACCAGGTCTCCGGGACCGCGTTCGGCTACACGTCCGCCTCGGCCGGGCCGGTGACTGTCACCGCCGACGCCACGGTCACCGTCGACCTCGCCATGGCCGAGCTGGCCCGGCACTCGATCAGCGGCGCGGTGCTGGACACCAACGGGGTGCCGGCCGCGGGCATCACGCTCCGGTTGCTGCGCACGCCGCTCGCCTCCGTCACCACCGGGATCGACGGCGCGTACCGCTTCGACGGCGTACCCGCCGGCACCTACCCGCTGTCGTTCGGGGCCGGCCGGTGCCTCACCGCCGGCTCGCGACAGGTCACGGTGGACGGTGACGAGCTGATCGACCTGCGCCCCAGCGCGCGGGTGGACGCCGCCGGCTACCACTGCCACGGGGCCACCACGCCGTACGCCGCCGGCACCACCGTGCTCCCGCTGACCGGCGACGACGAGTCGCTGGAGGTCGCGCTGCCGTTCGAGATGCCGTTCTACGGCGCCCGCTACACCAAGGCGTGGATCGCCACCAACGGCTTCCTCACCTTCGACCGGGCCGCGGACAACTCCATCAACCGCGAGGTGCCGAACTCGTCGTACCCGAACGCGGCCATCTTCGCGCTCTGGGACGACCTGATCGTGGACGCCGCCGCCAGCGTGCGCACCGCGACGCTCGGCACGGCGCCGGACCGCCGGTTCGTGGTGGAGTGGCGCAACGTGGCCTTCTACGACGCGCCCGGCCGGGCCACGTTCTCCGCGGAGCTGTCCGAGCACGGCGGCATCACCGTCCACTTCGGAGCTCTCAGCGCCGACCCGGTGGCCCGCGGTGCCGGCGCCACCATCGGCATCGAGAACATGGCGGCCACCACCGGCCTGGAGTACGCCCGCGACGTCCAGGTGCTGAGCCCCAACTCAGCCGTCGCGTTCCGCACCTCGGCGACCCTGCGCGGCACCGTCACCAAGCCGGACGGCTCGCCCGCGAGCGGCGCGACGGTGCAGGTACGCGCCGGCGACGCGCCCGCCATCGCCACGACCACCGCCGCCGACGGCACCTACGTGCTGCACCTGCCGCTGGGCACGTTCACCTTCGAGGCGTCGCTGGTCACCTTCGGCCTGTACCGGACCACGCTCGTCCTGGATACCGACGGCGCCACCGTGGTGCACGACGTACGCCTGGCGCTCAACGAGCGGACGGTCAGCGGCGTGGTCCGCGACGACCTGGGCAACCCGGTCGAGGGCGCCGAGGTGCGGCTGGTGCTGATGGGCACGTCCGGCTACCTGACCTATCCGCGCACCGGACCCGATGGGGCGTACCGCTTCGAGAAGGTCCCGGAGACCGACATCACCGCGGTCCTGTCCGCCGACGTGCCCAAGTGCATGCGGGACGGCCGCGTGTACATCGACGAGATCCTCGGCGGCGACGTGACCGCCGACATCACGGTCATCGCCCCGGCGGGCGTGGTGGACGGCGCGGACGGCTACGGCTACCAGTGCCGGGTCACCGCGGCGAGCCCGGTCACCGCGAGCGCCCCGGTCGCGGTCGCGGCCATCGGTCCGTCGACGGCGGTGGCGTTGCCGTTCGCGTTCCCGTTCTACGGCCGCAGCTACCCGACCGCGTACGTGGCCACCCACGGGTACCTGACGTTCGAGCCGCAGGAGTGGCAGACCGCGTCGAACAGCGGGCTGCCCTCGCAGAGCAGCTACGACCCGGACGCGGCCATCTACGGGTTCTGGGACGACCTCACCGTCGACGCGACCGCCGGCGTGCGTACCGGCACGAGCGGCACCGCGCCGAACCGCCGCTTCACGGTCGCGTGGCAGGACGTGCTGATCACCGGTACGGCCACGCGGATCAGCTTCGACATCGTGCTGCACGAGAACGGGCGGATCGCCATCGAGTACCAGTCGCTGCCGGACGACCCGCGGGCCCGCGGCTCCTCGGCGACGGTGGGGCTGGAGAGCCACGCCGGCGACTACGTCAACGAGTACTGGTACTACCTGTTCGACGACGTCGAGACCGATCTGCTGCGGCCGGGCGGTGCGATCACGTACGCGCCGCCGGGCACCATCAGCGGCCGGGTGACCACCGCCGGGACCGGCGCCCCGGTGGCCGGCGCGACCGTCCAACTGCTGCGCCTGGACGACGTGGAGGAGGAAGTCACGACGGACGCGTCGGGGACGTACACGGTGCGGACGCCGCTGGGCGCGTACACGCTGGCGGTGACGCACGCCGACCACTACCCGGCGAGGCCGGTCCGGTGGTCGCGGACACCCCGTACGCCACCGTCACCCGCGACGTCGCCCTGACGCACCGGTGACCGCCCGGGTCAGCCGGCCCGGGCCGCCAGGCCGCCGTCCACCGGCAGGCACACCCCGTTGACGTACGCGGCCCGGTCCGAGGCCAGGAACACGACCGCGTGGGCGACGTCCCAGGGGCTGCCCATCCGGCCGGTGGGGCTGCGCGCGTGCCGGGCCACCACCTCGGCCGGGTCGTCGACCACCTGCCGGGCCACGAGCGGGGTGTCGATGAGTCCCGGCAGGATCGCGTTGGCCCGCAGGCCGCGGTCGGCGTACGTGAGCGCGAGCGAGACGGTCAGCTGGTTGACCGCCGCCTTCGCCGCGCTGTACACGGGGTACACGTAGCCGGTCGCCCGGATGCTCGCCAGCGACGACACGTTCACGATGGCGCCCTTGCCCCGCCGCAGCAGGTGGGGCAGCGCGTGCCGGACCGTCAGGTAGCAGCCGGTGAGGTTGGCCGCCACCGCCGCGTCCCAGTCGGCCCGGGACAGGTCCAGGACCGTGCCCCGCCGGGGAGGCCCACGTTGTTGTGCAGGATCCCGGGCGGCCCCAGGCGTCGACCACCGCCGTCACCGCCCGGGCCACGTCCGCCTCGTCGGTCACGTCCGCCCGTACCGCCATCGCCGTGCCGCCCTCGGCGACGATCGCCGCGGCCACGCGGGTGGCCTCGGCGTGGTCCCGGTCCACGCAGGCGACCAGCGCGCCCGCCGCCGCGTAGGCGTGCGCCGTCGCCTCCCCGATGCTCAGCCCGGGCCGCTCGACCCGGCGCCGAAGACGACCGCCGCCGTACCCGACAGCTCCGCGCTCCGGACGGGCCTCATGGGAACGCGCCAGGCCGACGGCAAGGCGGTCGGCCACGTGCTGGCCCAGGGCGTGACGAACTGGACCACCGCCGGCACCATCCCGGCCAAACCCGAGATCGGGTTCAAGGCCCGGGTGTGCGTGCCGATCCGCTGGCGCGGCGGGCTGCTGGGGCTGCTCATCGTGCTCGACGCGGACGGCGCCCTCACCACCTCCGAGCTGGCCGCGATGACCGCCTCGGCGCAGGAGCTGGCGGCGCTGATGATCGCCGTGCACGGGCCGCCGGTGGCGGCCGCGGACCGCGCCCGGGAGGCCGCGGTGGACGACCTGCTGGCCGGCGAGCCCGAGGTCCGCCGGGCGGCGATCCAGGCGCTGGCGGACGGCGAGCCCGGACCGCTCGGCCGGCACGTGCGGGCGGTGGCCGCCGAGGTCCGGGACCGCGGCGAGCCCGGACCGTCGCACGTCACCATCGCCCTGCGCCACGCGCTGTCCGCGCAGGCCGCGACCGACCTGGGGCACAAGGCCCTTTATCGGGTACGCGCCCGCGGGGTCGCCCTCGTCCTGTGTACGAGTTCGCCGGCCACGGAACACGACGTGGACCGCTTCGCCGCCCAGTTGATCCACCGGGTCGAAGACGTCTCCGACGGGCGGTTCACCTGCGTGGCCGGCATCGGGTCGGCGGTCGCCGGGCTGTCCGCCGCCTGGTCGTCGTACCGCCAGGCGCGGCTGGCCTGCCGCGCCGCCGGGCAGCTGCTCCCGTCCCCGGTGGTGCGCTGGTCCGAGCTCGGCACGCTCGGCATCCTGCTGCGGCTGCCGCCCGAGGAGCTGCGGATCGAGATGCTCCCCGACGAGCTGCGGCGGCTGCTGGCCGTGGACCGCAACCGGCGCCTGACCGCCACACTGCGGGCGTACCTTGACACCGGCGGCTCCGGGCCGGCGGCCTCCGTGGCGCTGCATATCCACCGCACCACGCTGTACTACCGCCTCGACCGCATCGCGGAGCTGACCGGGCTGGACCTGTCCGACGGCCGGACCCGGCTGACGCTGCATATGGGTCTCCAACTCCTCGACTTCATACAGATAGAGGAAACCCGTCGTCGAAATCCCGTCAGCGAGCCGTAGAGAGCGGCTCGGCAGGAGGCCAAAGCTTGGGCATGGGCGAGTTCACCACCTGTGACGGGTGCACGATCAAGTACCGCGACACCGGCGCCGGCGACGACACCCTCGTCCTGCTGCACGGCTGGTCGCAGTCGCAGGCGATGTTCGGCCGGCTGACCGGCCTGCTCGACGCGGAGCTGCGCGTCGTCACGTACGACATGCGCAACCACGGCGAGTCCGGGCGGACCGGTGACGGCGCGCGGATCGCCTCGCTGGCCGCCGATCTGCACGAGCTGCTCGACCACCTCGGCATCGACCGGGCCCACCTGCTCGGGCACTCGATGGGCGCCTCCGTGCTGTGGTCGTACGCCGACCAGTACGGCACCGCCCGCATCCGGTCGCTCGTCGTCGTCGACCAGCCAAGCGTCTGCACCGTCATGCCCTGGATGGACCCGGCCGAGGCCACCGACGCCGGCGCGATCCTCGACTTCCCCGGCGCCGCGGGCTTCGCCCAGACCCTGCTGGGCCCCGACTCGGCCGCCGCCCGCCGCTCCTTCCTCACCTCGATGCTCACCCCGGACGTTTCGGACGACGATTTCGCCTGGCTCTACGCGGAGAACCTCAAGCTCCCGATGCCGTACGGCGCCATGCTGCTGATCGACCACGTGATGCAGGACTGGCGCGGCGTGCTGCGCCGCATCGACGTACCGACGCTGGTGGTCGGTGGCGAGGTCAGCCACGTGGCGCCCGCGTCCCAGGCGTGGAGCGCCAGCCAGATTCCCGGCGCGCGGCTGCGCGTCTTCGCCCGCGCCGAGGGCGGCGCACACTTCCCGTTCTTCGAGTCGCCCAAGGACTTCGCGGGCGTCCTGACCGAGTTCCTCCGCTCCGTAGCCTTGGGTCCATGACGCTCCAGACCCCCGACGGGCCGCGCGCTGCGTTCCGGTGGGCCGCCTGCCGTCCCGCCCCGGATGGATGGACCAGGTGCTGCACGTCTACCGCGCGGACGGCCCGACGAAGCTGGACGGGCGGCCGGAAAGCGACGACCCCGACGATGTGGAAGAGTCGCTCAGCTCGGTGGTGACGCTGCCGGTGGACGAGTTCGGCGCCGCGCTCCGATCCGGCCTGGTATGCGACGCGCGGACGATCGCGGCCGTCCAGTTGGCGCTCGCCATCGGCGCCGACGCCGCTCTGGCGGGCGAGTGATTGCGGCGTGGGCGGCCGTCCGCCCGTGGTGGCTCTCTGGTCTCCCTGACTGTCCGATTTGGACAGACGTGATGGTGCTCGCTCGACGCCTGAATGGACATTCGGAACAGTGGCCCCATACCGTCAGACGGGGCGGTGATCTTCGCACGCCTGTACGACAATGGATGGGTGATGCCGGATGTGTTGACGCAGCTCAAGGCCACGGCCGACGCGAGCGTCAGCACACCCACGTGGTCGTTACGCGACGAGGATCTGGTCGAGTGTTTGGACGCCGTGCACGCGATCACGCAGGCGGTGGCGGCGTTGCAGTCGCGGCTGGTTCGGGAGATCGACAGCCGCGGTCTGGCCATCACGCAGCACGCGTCCAGCACGAAAGCGTGGCTGCGTGAGCATTTGCGGATCAGCCCACACGCGGCCAAGCGGATGCTCGAGCTGGCCCAGGCCCTCGACGCGCGGCCCGTCCTGGCCAAGGCGGTCGCCGACGGTCTGGTGAATACCGAGCAGGCCCAGATCATCGCCGCCGCAATACAGCAGCTTCCCGCCGACGTGGTGGGCAAGGCGGAGAAGGCCATGATCAGTCGGGCGGCCGAGTTTGAGCCGAACACGCTGCGCCGTTACGGCGAGGGCATCCTCGCGTATGTGGCGCCGGAGCTCGCGGAGGCTGCCGACGCGGAGGCGTTGGAGCGGATGGAGGCCAGGGCGCGTCAGACGCGGGCGTTCCATCTGACCCGGCACGGTGACGGGCGGGTGCGGTTGACGGGCTGGCTGGACGAGGACGGCGCGGCGACGGTGAACGCGGCGTTGGATCCGTTGTGCGCTCCGCGTCATGACGTGGACGTCCGTACCCCGGCGCAGCGACGGGCTGATGCGTTGGTTGAGATCTGCGACCTGGCGATGCGGACCGAGGATTTGCCGGAGAGCGGTGGGGAGCGGCCGCATGTGGTGGTGACGGTGTCGTTCGATGTGCTGCGCTTGGCGCTTGGTGTGGGCACTTTGGACACGGGTGAGCGGCTCAGTCCGGAGCAGGTGCGCCGGCTGGCCTGCGACGCCAAAATCATCCCCGCCGTCCTGGGTGGTGACGGGCAGATCCTCGACCTCGGCCGCACCCGCCGGCTCATCAGCGGACCGTTGCGCCGGGCGCTGGAGTTGCGGGACAAGGGCTGCGCGTTCCCTGGCTGTGATCGGCCACCGCGCTGGTGTTACGGGCACCACATCCGGTCGTGGGCTGATGGTGGTCCGACCACGTTTGGGCAACAGCGTCATGTTGTGCGGCTTCCACCATCGGCTGATCCATCGTGGACACTGGACGGTCCAGATCGCCGCGGACGGGATGCCCGAGTTCATCCCGCCCGCGTACGTGGACCTGGAGCGCCGGCCACGCCGCAACACCTACCACCATCGCGAGTAAGGGCTGGGCGTGCCGAGCGAACGGCCTCGCCGTCAATGGATATCACGACCTGGCTGGGTGTGGAGGGCTCGGGCACACCGCACCTGCTGGATCGACCACGTCGGCGGCCTGCCAGTTATCGAGGGCACCCTGACCCGTCTGGCATCCTTGGCCGGTGTCCTCATCTGATCAGGTAGGCGCTGTCTTTCTCGATGTCGATGGCACCCTCGTCCCGGGGCGAGCTCGTCGGTCTTCCTGGCGGGCTTCCTCGGGCATCGCGAGGAGTTGGCCGAGGCTGAGGACGCGTACGCCGCTGGCGTGCTGGACAACCGGCAGGTCTCGGAGCTGGATGCCGCCGGGTGGGCAGGGGCGCCCGAGGAGCGGGTTCGTGGCTGGCTCGCCGGGCTTCCTCTGGTTGCTGGCATCGCGGAGACCGTGTCGTGGTGTCGGCGCAATGGTTTGGTGCCCGTGCTGGCGACCCTGGCCTGGTCCCGGTCGGCGGCTACCTGGCCGACCGGTTCGGGTTCCATTCGTTCAGTGGGCCGCAGTTGGAGACCGCCGGTGGGCGGTTCACGGGCCGCGTCGCCCGCCACTTCGACGAGTACGACAAGCGGGACTTCGCCATCGCGCAGGCACGAGAGCTGCAGTTGGATCTCCGCCTGTGCGCGGCGGTCGGAGACAGCCGGTCGGACCTGCCATTGAGCTAGTCGAGCCACCACGTGGTCGCCTCCTGGCCGAGCGGGGTGAAGGTCATGATCGGGAGCAGCACCGCGGTGGCGGCGGCCAGGAGCAGCGTCCGCCAGGCGGCCCACAGGCCGGCTCGGCGGGCCACCCGCCGGCCGGTGACCAGCAGCGGCACGGAGATCGACAGCAGCACCGGGCTGGCCATGAAGCCGAACAGGTAGAGCAACGCGAGGGCGGCGTACAGCCACATGAACGGGTTCATCGGGTGGTAGCCGAACGGGATGAGCTCCTTGGGGTCGTTGACCGGGCCGAGCAGGTGCTGGCCGCGTACCAGGAACAGGACGACCACCGTGCACCAGGCGGCGGCGAATGCCAGGTGGGTGCCGGCCATGCCCCAGAGACGGTAGCGCCAGGCCCGCTCGGGTGGCGTGGGCGCTGGCGGGTCGGGCCGGACCGGGAGGGCGACCACGACGGCGGCCAGCGCCAGCGCGGCGGCGGCGAGCCCGGCCAGCGGTCCGACCGCGGCGAGCGCGGCCGCGGCGAACAGGGAGTCGTGGGGCGTCCAGCCGTCCTTCGGCCCGACCGCCAGGGCCTGGTAGGCGCCCGCGAACAGCGCGGAGCCGGTGGCGAGGAGGCCGGGCGCGGCGAGGACGCCGGCCGCCAGGCGGGCGCGCAGGCCGTGCCGCCGGAATCGGCGCAGTGCCCATGCGGCCAGCAGCCAGCCGGCGGCGGCGCCGGCGCACAGCGCGCCACCGACGGCTGGTGCGAGCCAGTGGGCGACCCGGCCGGACACCCAGACGGTGAGAGAGTCTACATTGGATAGTCCAAAGTATCCGCGCACCTGGACGAGGTGGTCGCCCTTGCTGGCCGAGAACTCGATGAGGTGGTCGCCGGGCTCCAGCGGCCCGACCCGCCAGCCGTCCGCGGCCAGCCGCCCGTGGGACTGCCGGACGACGTCCGCCACGGGCCGGTCGGCCGGCGCCACGTAGGAAAACTCCACTCGGGCCGAGCCCTGGTCGAGGGCGAGCGGGTCGTCGTACCGGCTGGGTGGGCCGGACTGGGGCAGCGGCATCGCGACGGCCGCCGCGGCCTGGGCCGCCGCCAGGCTGGGCTCGGGTGCGGCGGCGGGCCAGGCGAGCCGGCCCGCGGCGGCCGCCGCGGTGAGGCCGGCGAAGGCCGCCACGACGACCGCGACCGCCAGGTACGCCTGGCCGCGCGGGACCGCGAACCGGCAGCGGGCGCCGCCCAGGAGCAGGTCGACCGCGTCCCGCGGGTGCGGCCGGCGCTGGCCCGGCTCGGCCGCGTCGAGCAGCGTGGTCAGCATCTCCGTGCCGCGCAGGCTGCGGTACCGGCGCGGGTAGGCGCGCAGCAGCCAGCGGTACCACCGCTCCAGCGCGTCCTGGTGTGAGCCCCGGGTCACCCGACACCGCCGGGTGCCGGGCGCAGGCGGCCGGCCTTGCGCAGCCGGGCGGCGGCCAGGCTCGCGTTGGCCCGCAGCCGATCCACCTCGGCCTGGAGCTCCACCACGCCGTGGTCGGTGAGCCGGTAGTACCGGCGGAGCCGCCCGTCGACGGCCTCCTCCCGGTCGACCACGACGAGGCCGTCGTCGGCCAGCCGGTCCAGCGCCGCGTACAGCGTGCCGGCGCGCAGCCGCAGCCGCCCGCCGGACAACTCGCCCACGGCCTGCATCACGCCGTACCCGTGTAAGGGCTGGTCGGCCAGTGCGGTGAGGATGAAGAACGTCGGTTCCTGGAGTGCCACGCCGGACAACGTACCGGTCATCGGTATATGCCGTCAATCGGCACTCGGACGATGCGGTGGTACCCTCCGGCATGCGTGCGCGTCGATCACTGCCGGAGGGGTTCGTACTCGGCGGGACGGTCCGCCTGCAGGGCAACCGCGGCCTGCGGCGCACGCTGTCGCTGCTGTCCGTGCCGTGGGGGATCGCGTCGATCTTCGGCGTCGCGCTGCTCGCCGCGCTGGTCCGCCCGCAGGGCTGGACGCTGGACATGCGGGACGTGCCGGCGGCCGTGGTCCTGGTGGCGTTCGCCGGCGGGCTGATCCTCACGCCGGTGCTCACCCTGGTCGCGCACGAGGCCGCGCACGGGGCGGTGTTGTGGGCGCTCACCGGCGCGCGCCCGATGTTCGGGTTCAAGGGCTGGTACGCCTACGCCGACGCGCCCGGCTGGTACCTGCCGCGCTGGTCCATGGTGGCGGCGCTGGCGGCGCCGCTGGTCGTGCTGCCGGTGCTCGGCCTGCCGCTGGTCGCGCTCGGGCCGGCGGGGTTGTCGATGTTCGTCCTCTTCGGGCTGATCGTCAACGCCGTGGCGGCCATCGCCGACGTCTACATGATGGGCGTTGTAGCGCGGGTCCGCGGGCCGGTCTACTTCGGCGACACGCCGGGGGCCAGGCCCGGCGAGGCCGGTAGCTGGTACGTGCCGGCCCGGTCGTAACCCGGTCGAGCGCTCCCGTCCGTCCGCCCGGGGCAAGGGCGCAACCACGAAGTTGAGCGGCGGTTCCGGCGACGGCCACGATGGGCACGCACCGCCGTACGGGAGGACGACAGGATGCCCATCGAGGATCTCGATCCCGCGAAGCTGGATGCCCGCGAGCTAGCCCTGCTGGTCAAGGCCACCCCTGCCGGTGAGCTGCGCGGCCTCATGACCGGAAGCCGGCGCTCGGCCGTGCTGGACACGGTCGTCGGGCGGATGCCCGGCGTCTTCCGGGGCGATCGAGCCGGCGCCATGTCGGCCGTCGTGCACTGGCGGATCGGCGACGGCCCGGGCGGCGGGGTGGACGTCTACGAGATCGTGATCGAGGGCGGGACGTGCGCGCTGTCGGCCGCACCGCGGCGGCAGCCGAAGCTCACCCTCACGATCGGCGCCGTCGACTTCCTTCGCATGGTGACCGGAAACGCCCATCCCATAGCGCTCGCGATGAAGGGGAAGTTGAAGACAAAAGGCGACCTCGCGCTGACCGCGAAGTTTCCGCAACTTTTCGATATTCCTCGGGTCTAGGGACCCCTTCGGCAGGTCGTACCAGCCCGGTGCGGAAATGGCGCCGGTTTCTCATTCTGCCCGGCAGGTACCGGAAGGACCGCGACGAGATTTCGGCGGTTTACGAGAAGGGCTAGAAGATGATGAATCAAGCAAATGTGGTCGTGGACCTGAGCGCGGCGGGTGACGAGGTGGACCGTATGGTTGCCGACCTCGACCCGGCCCAATGGGCACTGCCCACGCCGGCGCTCGGCTGGACCATCGCCCACCAGATCGCCCACTTGAGCGCCACCTTCCGGCTAGCCGCGCTGGCGGCGTCCAGCGCGGAGCGGTTCGCGGCGATCACGGCGCAGCTGAGCAGCGACTTCAACGCGAACGTGGACAACGCCATGGCGGACTTCCTCGCGGAGCCGCCGCCGGTCCTGCTGACCCGATGGCGTGCCGAACGCGGTCGGGCCGAGCAGGTTCTCGGCGCGCTGCCGCCGGACCGCATCGTGCCCTGGCTGGTCCGCCCGCTGCCGGTGGCCGTGCTGGCGGCCGCCGGCATCATGGAGTTGTTCGGGCACGGCCAGGACGTCGCCGACGCGCTCGGGGTGCGGCGCGAGCACAGTGACAGCATCGGCCACCTGGTCGCCTTCGCGGTCCGTACCTGGGACTTCGGCTACCAGGCGCGCGGCCTGGCCACGCCGGATGTCGACTTCCGGTTCGAGATCACCGCGCCGTCGGGCGCGGTCTGGACGTTCGGGCCGGCCGACAGTACCCAACGCATCAGCGGCCCGGCGGTCGATTTCTGTCTGCTGGTAACCCGGCGCCGGCACCGCGACGACCTCCGGCTCACGGCGACGGGCGACGAGGCCGACCGTTGGCTCGACCTCGCCCAGGCATACCGTGGGCCGGCCGGTCCCGGGCGGCGTCCCGGTCAGTTCGCGGCACAGGTGCGGTAGCACCAGATTCCGGCACCAGCAAGCGGTCGGCGGGCCTTACCGATGCTCGGAGGGCTCGCCGAACCGCTGGGCGACCAGGTGTTCCTGCGCCATCCGGCGCATGGTCGCCAGCGCCACGTCGAGCAGCACCGTGCGTACGACGGCGGCGGCCCGGTCGGCGACGGTGCCCTCCGGCTTGAGCAGGTCAAGCTCCTGAATGGCGAGGCGTTCGGCCGCGTCCGCATACGAGCCGAAGAAATCCATGTCACATTCGCAGCCGAGGTGACGCAGCGTGGCCACCACGTGCGCCAGCCGCCCGGCCCCTTTCGGATCGACCTGCCAGCCCAGCTGCTGGAGGAACTCGTCCACATCCGTGCGGACGCCGTCGACCCCGTCGGGGTCGTCGGCGGCGTTGTGCTCGGGATAGAGCGCGGTGTTGACAACCTCGTACAGGTCGCGTAGCGGCACCCGCTCGTCCTCGATGGCCGCCAGCAACTCCCGCACGGTGGACAGATCGAGCTGGGCGACGTTCGTGAAGGCCCTGATGAGGCGGAGGCGGTGCAGGTGCAGATCGCCGTACTCGGCCTGGTTGCGGCTGATCGGCGTGCCTCGGGGAAGGAGTCCCTCGCGCAGGTAGAACTTGATCGTGGCGACGGGGACTCCGGTTTGTCGGCTGAGAACGGATATGCGCATCAAACCCCCCGCGGTTGTGGCCCTCGTTCCGAAAGAGTGTCGCATCGGCAAATGCGAAGGTGTCAATCTCCGTCGACCTGCGTGAGCGGCGCATCGGCCGGCGGGGTGCCGACGCGCGCGGCCGGATCACGCAGCGGTCGTCCTGGCCAGCGCCAGCTTTCGGGCGTCGAGCAGGGCGAGCAGCACCGGCGGGTCAAGGGTGTCCGCCGGCTTGAGTCCAAGGTCCGCCTGGACGACCGTATCGCGGCCGATCGTCAGTGGGCCTCGCGTGGCGACGGAGATCGTGTCGTCCGCGCCGTCCAGGGCGCCGGTCACCGCCTGTGCGAGCAGGTACCACGTGCCGGGCGGGACGCTGTCGAAGCGGTACTGGCCCCGGCCGGGCAGGATGGTGCACCGCACCGGCCGTCCCTGCGGAATGCGATCGGGAAAGAGGCCGACGAAAACAGTAGCCTCCGCTTGCGCCGACCACACCCGTCCGTAAACGTGGGAAGCCGACCGATGCTCCCGCCCGAAGTACGGATCCAGTGGAATATGGGGCGCGAATCCGGCCCGTTTCCGATAAGCCGTCGGCGACATGCCGACGCTCTTGCTGAATCGCGTACTGAAGGTGCCTACGCTGTTGTATCCAACGCGCAGGCTGATATCGGCGACGTTGAGCGATGTCGATACCAACAAATGCTTGGCCCGCTGCAGTCGAAGTGCCGAGAGAAAGCGCCCCGGAGATACGCCAGTGGCGCGTTGGAAGATTCGCGTAAAGTGGAACTTGCTGAACATCGCGGCCCGCGCGATGTCGTCCACGGTGAGCTGTTCTCCCAGGTTCTCCCGCATGGCGATGATGGCGCGGTTCACGGCCTGCTGAATCGATTCGTCCACACCTGCTCCCGTGTGTCTCGAGGAACCGGAGTCGCCTTGACCGGTTCACTGGAATCGTGCCTGTGGTCGAGTAAAACGAAGCGGGAGAAGGAAATGCCTACCAGAATGCCCCGGTCCCGTAGGCATAGGCCCTTAATCATGTGTAAAATAGAAACTGTCGAAGCTAGATGCCTCGTTGCGCTTCCCCGCTGCTTCGCGCTCTCGTCCCGGCCGATGCGTTCCCGACCAGGTCGAGGTTAGCCGACCCCGCGCCCCGTAGCAATGCCGACAATCACCAAGCCGATGCGGAGCGCAATCGTGAAGTGGGATTCGGATAGCGGTGCGCACTGCTTTGGATAGTATCGCTACCTGGTCTGCGCCAGGGGAAAAGTCTCTTTCCGCGCTATGCCGGCTCGTTCTGAGGCGCCGGCGGCGCCTCCTCGGCCCGCCCGAGCCGGGCGCCGAGCGCGCGTGCCGCCGTGAAGCTGGCCCAGGATGTGAGATCGATCAATCCCGCGTCGTCGAGGCCGGCCCGGACCTCCGCGACCAGCTCGGCGGTCACCCGGTACGGCGCGAACGCGGTGAGCAGCGCCAGCCGCGCGGCCGGCCGCTCCCGTGCCGGCCGGCCGTCGACCGCCTCGCTCAGCCAGGCCGGCTCACCGAGCCCCGGCTCGACACCGGCGCGGCGGGACAGCGTGGCCAGCACCACCGCGCGTACGCCTTCGGGAACCGAGCGCCGGCCACCGGCCTCGAAGGCCGCGCTGGCCCGCGCGAAGGCCGCCGCGATGGGCGGCTGGCCGGCCGCCCAGGACAGGTCCGGCGGCAGCGGTGCGTCCGGCAGGAGCGCCAGCGCCGTACCCGGTGCGGGACGCCGCCGGGCCATGCGGCCCATCATGAGCCGGGCAGCTCGCCGGGCGACCGGTAGCGCCGCCGCCGGTACGGGAGGCAGCGGTGACTCGGTGAGAAAGACGCTGACCATCCGGTTGATGTAGTGGAAGGTCACCGCCACACCGATGATCTCCGGGGCCTGGCGGGCCGGGAACGGTACCGGCCCGCCGGTGGCCTGCTGGCTCGCGGTCGCCGCGGCCCAGGCGGCCAACTCCCGCAGCCCCTGGTCCGCGACGGCGTCGAACCGGCCGGCGGCGACCGCGGTCGCGTCCGGTCCGGGCGACAGGCCCAGCAGCGCGGCGCCGTGCACCTCGGCGCAGTACGGACACCGGTTGGCCAGGGACACCGCGGCCGCCACCGCCTCCTTCGCCGGCCGGCCTACCGCGGGACCGGCCAGCAGCGTCTCCCGCAGGATCAGCCAGGTCGCCGCGAGGGCCGTGGGGGCCGGCGTGTGCAGGGCCATCGGCGGCGCGACCATGCCGAAGTCGGCCTCCATCTGCCGGTACACCTGCGCCACCAGGCCGGTCTCGGTACCCGGTGCGACCGGGGCGACGTGCCGGATGTGCGTCGCGGAGATCCGGCGCGCGACGCGTGCGAACAACGATCCCACGACCCCACACTCCTTTTAGGTCACACGGTCTCTCGGTAACACGGTCTTTTTGGTAACACGGTCAGACTGTTGGGGCTACCGCGACCCGGGCGGCCGTCGAGCCGTCCGGCGCGGGCGCGCCGTACTGGACGGCCACGCCCCGTTCGCGCGCCGCGCGCACGATGCCGGGCATGGCCCGCTCGGCGAGCGCCGCGATCGTGAGCGCCGGGTTGACCGTCAGCGCTCCCGGCACCGCCGAGCCGTCGGTGACGAAGATGCCCGGATGCCCGCGCAGCTCGTGCCGGTCGTCCAGCGCCGACGTCGCCGGGTCGTCGCCGATCCGGCAGGATGCCAACGGGTGCACCGTGTACGCGCCGACCAGATCGTTGGTCCATGGCGCCACCCGGGCCAGCCCGTCGCGTTCCAGGATGTCCTTGACCGCGGCGTCCGACAACGACCAGCCGCGCCACGTGTTGGCCGTCGGCCGGTACCGCAGCGGGCCGTCGCCCAGCATCTGCATGGAGAGCCGGTGCGCGTTGCCCGTCTCCGGCGGTGGCCCGAAGACGCCCTCGTTGTCGTCTTCGGACATCGTGAAGATGGTCAGCCACGACTGCCACTGCCGCAGCATCTCCTTCTTCTCCAGGCCGAACCACGACGGGCCGGTGGCGCCGGGCACCTGGGCCAGGATCGTGCCGAGGCCCGGCGGGAAGTACAGCTGCTCGAGCGAGAACCGCTCGTACTCGGGCAGGCTGCCGTCCAGCCGGTCCCAGCTCGCGACCGTCGGTCCGCGACCGATCTGGTACGCGGCATAGGCGGAACCGTCCGGGCGGGACAGGCCCAGGACGTCCCGCACTTTGTCCTCGTCGAGGATCGCGGTGTTGAGGCGTTCGCCATTTCCGGAGAAGTACCGGCCCACCGCGTGCGGCATCCGGCCGAGGTCGGGCTCCGAGCGCTGCAGGATCACCGGGGTCGCGCCCGAGCCCGCCGCGAGGATCACCAGCTTGGCGTCGATCTCGCCGCTGTCGTGCAGGATCCGGTAGTCCTCCTCGTCGACGACCCGGTAGTGCACCCGGTAGCCGCCGTCGGCCAACCGGGTCAACCGCTGGACCTCGTGCAGCGGCCGGATCTCGGCGCCGTGCGCGACGGCGGCGGGAAGGTAGTTGAGCAACAACGAGCGCTTGGCGTCGAACCGGCAGCCGGCCATCATCCAGTTGCAGTTGACGCACTCGTCCACGTCGACGGCGGACGGTGACGGGTTGGCGGTGCGGCCGGCGTGCGCGCAGGCAGCCGCGAACAGGCCGCCCGCGTACGGCACCTTTTCCCAGGACTGCCGGGTGACCGGCAGCGCCTCGGTGACCCGGTCGTACCAGGGATCCAATGTGTCCCGGGTGATGCTGGCCGGCCACATGCGACGGCCGATGCTGCCGCGCCGCTCGAACACGAACCGCGGCGCGCGCGGCATGGTGGCGAAATACACCACGCTGCCGCCGCCGACGCAGTTGCCGCCGAGGATGCTCATTCCGTCGCCCACCACGAAGTCGAAGACCCGGGTGTACGACGAACCCAGCTTGAAGTCGTGCTCGAACTCCTCGGCCTGGAGCCACGGTCCGCGCTCCAGGACCAACACGCGGGCACCGCCGGCGGCGAGATGGTAGGCCGCGATGGCGCCGCCGAACCCGCTGCCGATCACGACGACGTCTGTCGACTCCGTGGAAGTCATGCTGGATCACCTGTCACCGTGGTCTGTGGGTGGAGTGGGGCCAAGGCCCGCCCGTACGAGTACTGGGGAAAGCGGAAAAGCCCATCGGCGTCCGGCGGGAAATAGCCGATCGTCAACAGTCCGGGATGGCGGTTCGCGAACGCGTCCGCGGTGGTGAGATGGGCGGCGCTGTCAAACGCCATGTTGCTGAACAGTGCCAGTGCCACCCACATCTGCTTTTCGGGGTGTTCCGGCGCGGTGAGTTCCAGTACCAGCGCGGTGCGGTGCTCGAAGGGAAGCGCGACGAATGCGGGTACGCCGTCGTCGAGCGCGAGACCGTGTGCCGTGGCGTATCCGGCGGCGTGGTCGTTCAGCGTGTAGACCATCGAGTCCAACGCTTCCGCCAGCCCGCCACCGGGCTGTTCGAGCAGTTCGACGGCGCCCGCCGCGACCGCGCCGCCGCCCAGGGCGGCGCCCGCCACGGCCCGGTCGTCCGGTGACCGCTTCGCACCGGGGACGACCGTATCGGCGTACGCCTCAATGGTGGCGGTCCGGGCCGGGTCAACGTCGTGGTTGTCGGGTTGCACGGCATCGCCTCCTTACTGATGGACCACATTGGTGAAATCCGGCGGATCGGTTATCGCGGCGAAAGGCGCGCGGATCGGTCGGAAGATTTCAGATCGGTTACCTGACAATTCTCTCGGGGCCGACGCCGCAACGCATCTTCCGCATTGCGGTGGCGTCGCGTACGAAATAGACACGGCCCGATCAGCGCACGCCAAAAGACGGCAACCTTCCTGAAGGACGGCACGATGAGATGAGATGTCGACTGAGGATTGAGGAGGCCGGTATGCCGATGCTCGGTTCGCTTCGCCGCCTGGCGCTGACCCCGTCGTTCACCGACGTGTCGTTCGCGAAGCGCGGCTTTCCCGTCCGCCCCACCGACGCGACCCGGCGGCTGGAGGCCATACCCCAGTCCGTCCTGTGTGGCTTCGAGTGGGGGATCGAGGTGCGGGACCAATGGGAGGTGGAGCGCCGGCTCGAGCTCGTGGAGCCGGAGATGCGCGGGTTCGCGTACGAGGGTGCGGCGATGGCGTACACGGTGCGCGACGCGATGGCGGGCGGCCGTGGAAACCGGGCGCGGGATCTGCTGCGCGGACCGGGTCGGCCGCACACCTTCCTGACGTACATCGGCATCGGGTTCGCGATGGCCCGGCTGCCGCGACCGTTGTGGCGCAAGGTGCTTCCCGACCTGACCGGCGTGCCGTACTACCCGACGATGAGCTGGCTGGCCGTGGACGGGTACGGGTTCGACCGCGCCTACTTCGAGATGGACCGCTGGGTCACCCGGCAGCAGCGGCCCGCGCCGTACCCGTGGCAGGGCGGGCCGACTACTTCCCGCGTGCGGTGGACCAAGGCATCGGCCGTGCGCTCTGGTTCATCCATGGTGGACAGTCGCCGGACGTGGCCGCGGCGGTGGGCCGCTTCGCCACGGAGCGCCACGCCGACCTCTGGAGCGGGGTCGGCCTGGCGGCGACGTTCGCCGGCGGCAGCGACGCGGAGGGTCTGGCGGTGCTGCGCCGGGAGGCCGGCGCCTGCCTGCCGCAGGTGGCACAGGGCGTGGTGTTCGCGGCCAAGGCCCGGGACTTCGCGGGGTTCGTGCCGCCACACACCGAACTGGCGACCGAGATCCTCGCCGGCATCTCGGTCAGTGCCGCCGCGATCCTGGCCGACGACGTCGCGGCGGACGGGTTCGGGCAGTCCGCCGAGCCCGACTACGAGGTCTGGCGGCAGCGGGTCGAGGCGCGCGTGGGCGCCGATCTGCGGCTGGCGAACCCGCCCTCATGACGAGGGCGGGATGGGCCGGCGCAGCCACAGCATCGCCAGCACGCCGAGGACGACCAGCCCGTCGACCACGAGCAGAAACGCGCTGAGCGGATCGACGCTGTGCGCGTGCGGGTCGGCGTCCGGGACGGCACCGGTGAGCGCGGGCGGCTTGCCGGTGCCGACGCTGAACCGCAGCACGCCGGATGCCTCGCCGCCGCCGTCGAGCTCGACGTGGTAGGCGACGATCACGTCGGACGGCGCGTCGATCGCGATCGGTTGCCACAGCGCCCGGCCGGGCGCGGCCGACAGCGGGCCGGTGGTCACCGCCGACCCGTTGCCGTCCACGATGGACACGTGAGAATCCGCGGTGGGCGTGCTGGAGAAGGTCAATCGGACGCCGCTCGGCCCGGCGGCGAGCACCGCCTGGTCGCGCGGGTCGCTGGCGACGAGGCCATCCTGCGCGACGGCCGCCGCCGGGCCCCCCAACAGGGCACCGGCGGCGGCGAAACCGAGGAGAACCGACGCGAGACGCGCGGCACCGCGGCGGGTCATGGGGTCAGGCGACCGATGTCGCGGACCGGACGGACGTGGACTTGGACTTGGCGACACAGTTGCACGTGCTGTCGGCCAGCTCGGTGCGGTTCGGCCGCAGGTGCAGGTACATCGCGATCATCATGGGGATGAACACGATGGAGTTGTAGAACAGGTGCAGCTCCACCCGCATGAAGGCGAGTTGGAGGATGCTCGTCGGCTGCGCGGCGCCGAAGAACGTGACGCCCGCCTGGGCCTGGATGAGCAGCAGCAGATGCTCGATGTGGTGCCAGAACTGGATGACCAGGGCCACCGTCCACCAGGCCCGCGCGCGCCCGACGAAGCCGGGTCGCAACAGGAACAGGGCGACCAGCATGACGATCGCGTAGCCGTAGTGCAGCCACTCGGACTTGACCAGCCAGGGGAAGAACTGGCCGAGCACGCCGCGGGACTGCGGCCGCGCTGTCCCGAGCACCCAGATCTGGTACGCCTGCACGAGGTGCTCCGCCCAGTGGGCGATGACGACGAACAGGAACACGTTCAGGGCGGCACGATGGTGCCGTCCGTTGATTCGCGCGATGAGGCCGGGTGACGGCACGGCCGCCGGGACACTAACCATGGATTTCTCCCATCCGCGGGTGCGCAACCGCTTCCGCCAGACCGTAACCGTGGCCCGGTGTTGGACAGTTCTTTCAGATTGCTCAGTTTCCGGGTGGGTCTTCAGTTTCCGGAAGGTCACCGCACCTTAGGAGAACCCCCGCCACACCCCGCCGACGCATCCTGGCCAGGTACGAGCAAGTCGGTCCTGCACGGGGAGGCAGAGATGACGCGTCCGGTCACCGCCGAACAGCGACCGGAGACCGGCGAGAACCGCCGGGCTCCGCGCGCGACATCCACATTGGTCAACGGCCACTTCCCGCGGCGGCGGTGGCTGGTGCTCGGGTTGAGCGCGCTCGGCGGGTTCCTGCTCACCATCGTCTGGTCCGCGGAGTTCGTCGACAGCACGATCGGCGACAACGTGGCCAACACCCTGCTCGGGCACGACGCCAAGGAGACGCCGATCGCGGGCATCGGCGCCGGGATCGCGTTCGCGTTCGTCTCCGGACTCGCCGGCACGTTCACCGCCTGCAACATCGCCGCGTTCGGCGCGATGGCGCCGATGCTGGGCACCGAGGGGCGCTGGAGCCGGGTCCGGCACACGTTCACGCCGCTGCTCTGGCTCGCGGTGGGGATGACCGCGGTGTCCGCCACGTACGGCGCCGTCGTCGGGCTGGTGGGCACCGACATGCCCAGTTCTCGACCGCGCAGAGCACCGCCGGCACGCTGTCCGCCCGCAGCATCCAGTCGATGGTGGTGTTCGGCGTCATCGGCCTGGCCATGACGTACCTGGGGCTCGCCGCGCTCGGGCTGGTGCGGGATCCGTTCGAGCGCATCGCGCGGCGGTACCCGAACGCGCCCATGGTGTTCCTCGGCGTGCTGATCGGCGGGTTCCTCATCGGACGGCCGTTCGGGCTGTTCCGGCAGTTGTTCCGGGACGCGGCGGAGAGCGGCAACCCGCTCTACGGCGCGGCCGCGTTCATCCTGCAGTCGCTCGGCAACATCCTGATCATGGCGGTGATCTTCGCCGCGCTCGCGCTGGTGAGCGGGACGCGCCTGCGCCGCTGGCTCGCCGCCCGGCCGGCCCGGATCGCCGTCATCACCGCGGTCGCCCTCATCGTGGCCGGCGTCTTCACGTTCCTGTACTGGGACGTGCGGCTGCTGGCCCGCCGCGAGATCATCCCGTGGTACCCGACCGCGCCGTGGTCATGACCCGCTGACAACACGCACGGGGAGGAGTCGGGACATGGTTGCCCGTCGGGTCATCGCGTCCGTGGTCCAACGACAGGTCAAGTACGTCAAGACCGTCCCGGTCGCCACCGCCGGCGACCTGGTGGCGGCGGTGTACCGGCAGGCGGCGGACGAGATGCGGCTGGTGGTGCCGCCGGTCCTGCTGCACTCGCCGTCGCCGCAGACGCTGGCCGCGTACTGGATGCTGATGCGCGAGACGCTGATGACCGCGGGCGCCGCCGACCGGCTGGCGAAGGAGGCGGTCGCGGCGGCCGTGTCGGTGGCGAACATCTGCCCGTACTGCGTCGACATGCACAGCATCGGCATGTACGACCTCGCCAACGAGCACGACGCCGAGGCCGTCGCCGGCGACCGGGTGGACGAGGTGGCCGATCCCCGCGTCCGGGACCTGGCGGCGTGGGCGCGCGTCGCCCACCAGCCGGACGCGGCGGTGCACCGCAAGCCGCCGTTCGCGGAGGCCGAGCGCGCCGAGCTGGTAGGGGTGGCGGTGAGCTTCCACTACCTCGGCCGCATGGTGAACGTCTTCCTGTCGAACTTCCTCCTGCCGCCCCGGCTCGGCCCGCGCGCCCGGCGCCGGGTCAAGCAGGGCCTGAGCCTGGCGCTGAGCCCCACGCTCCGGGAGATACGCCCGGTGGGCCGGGCCGTCGCGCTGCTGCCCGACGCGCCGTTGCCGGCGGATGTCGCCTGGGCGCGCGGGCACCCGGGGGTCGCCGCCGCGGCGGCGCGATCCTTCGCCGCGTTCGAGCGGGCCGGCGCGCGGTCCGTCCCACCCGCGGTGCGGCAGCTCGTGCAGGAGCGGCTCGCGCAGTGGCGGGGCGAGGAGGCGGGCTTGAGCCGGGAGTGGTGCGAACGGCTCGTCGCCGACCTGCCCGCGCCGGACCAGGCCGCCGGGCGCCTGGCGCTGCTGACCGCGTTCGCCTCCCATCAGGTCGACGAGGACACCGTGCGCGAGTTCCGCGGCGGTGAGCCCCGGGACGCCGCCCTGGTGGAGGTGACCGCGTGGGCGAGCTACGCGGCCGCCCGCCGGGTCGGCAGCTTCCACTTGATCGAATGCGCTTCTTGATTGTGTAGAAGCAGCAATTATGAAGAACAGTAGCAATTTTGAAGAAACAGCGGAGCACTGCCGAAGAAGACACGCATCGGCCCTCCTGCGAAGCTCAAATGCAAACCACCGCCCGATGGGGCCGCCAATGCCTTGGGGGAGCAGAGTTGTCTAGTGCATTGCGGGCGCTGCGGCGCCGCATCCTGACCCCGAACACCGCCGAGACCAGGCTGGACGTGCGTGGCTTCCACGAGAAGGACGCAGCCTCCAAAGAAGTCCTGGAGAGGGTCGGCCATACGTTTTTGGCGGGCTTCTCCTATGCCGCGGAAGCGCGCACCACCGACGACGCCGAAATGCGACTCGAACAGATCGCTACGCGCTTTCGGGGATTCGCGTACGAGGGCGCCGCGATGGGCTTCGCCATTCGTGACGCGTTGCCGTTCGGCGGGGGCAACATTGCCAAGTTCCTCGCCGGCCGCGGACAGGCGCACGTCTACATGGTCTACGTCGGCGTCGGCTGGGCGATGGCTCGGCTGCCGCGCATGCTCTGGTCGCGGATCGCACCGGCCGACCCGGTCCTGCGCTGGCTCGCGCTGGACGGCTACGGCTTCCACCAGGCGTACTTCCGCACCCAGCGGTACGTGCACGAGCGGTACCACCACGACCGGTTCCCGTGGCCCGTGGACGGCCCGAGCTGGTACGCCAGCCGGGTGCTGGACCAGGGCGTGGGCCGGGCGATGTGGTTCGTCTGCGGCACCGACCCGGCGCTGCTCGCCAAGACCATCGCGAGGTTCCCGGCGCACCGGTGGCCGGACCTGTACGCCGGCGCCGGCTTGGCGGCCACCTACGCGGGCGGCGCGGACGAGTCCGAGCTGCGGGCCCTGTGGGACGCGGCCGGTGACTGCCGGCCCCAGGTCGCGCAGGGCGCCGCGTTCGGCGCGGCCGCCCGGCTGCGCGCCGGCCTGATGGTGCCGCACAACGAGCTCGCCGCCCAGGTGTTCTGCGGCATGTCCGCCACCGAGGCCGCGGAGCTGAGCGAGCGGAACCGCCCGGACGGGCCGGTCCGCGGCGACGAGCCCGCGTACGAGGTGTGGCGGCGGCGCATCGCCAACGAGTTCGTCTCTATTGGAAGGTGCTAGGACATGGCCCAGAATGTCGGCTGGCTGCGCAGGCAGCTACCCGGGATCATCGCGCTGATCCTGATGGTGTCGCTCTTCCAGGCGGCGCGGCTGCCCACCGCCTCCGCGGCCGGGCTGCAGAGCATGGCGAGCGCGTTCGAGTTCACGCCGCTGTCCATCTCGATGCCGGGCGGCTTCGACCAGCAGACGATCCGCAAGGTGAACAAGGACTACAAGCACATCGACGCCTGGATCTCCTCGGTGGGCGCCGGCGTCGCGATGAACGACCTCGACGGTGACGGGCTGTCCAACGACCTGTGCATCACCGACCCGCGCATCGACCAGGTGGTGGTCACCCCGGTGCCCGGCGCGCGCGAGGACCGGTACGAGCCGTTCGCCGTGGACCTGCGGGCGCTGCCGACGCACACGGCGACCGCCCCGATGGGCTGCGTGCCCAACGACTTCAACGAGGACGGGCGGACCGACCTGCTCGTCTACCTGTGGGGCGTACCCCGATCCTCTACCTGGCGCGGGCCGACGCCACGGCGCTGGCCCCGAACGCGTACCAGGCTGTCGAGCTGGTGCCCGGCGGCACCGGCGCGGACTACACCGGTCCACTGTGGAACACCAACGCGGCCGCGGTCGACGACTTCGACGGCGACGGCCACATGGACATCTACATCGGCAACTACTTCCCGCACGGGCCCGTCCTGGACGACACCAAGGACACCGGTGTCTCGATGAACCGCTCGATGTCCAAGGCGTACAACGGCGGCGAGGACTACCTGTTCCGGTGGACCGGCGCCACGTCGGGCACGCGGCCGACCGCGACGTACGAGATGGTCTCGAACGCCCTGCCGCGCGAGATCTCGAAGGGCTGGGCGCTCGCCGCCGCGGCCAACGACCTCGACGGTGACGGCCTGCCGGAGGTGTACCTGGCCCACGACTTCGGACCGGACCGGCTGCTGTACAACCAGTCGACGCCGGGCCAGTTCAAGTTCGCCGCGGTCAAGGGCGTACGCGAGCCGTTCGTGCCCAAGTCCAAGCGGGTCGGCGCGGACTCGTTCAAGGGCATGGGCGTGGACTTCGGCGACCTCGACGGCGACGGCCTCTACGACATGTACGTCAGCAACATCACCACCACCTTCGGGCTGGAGGAGAGCCACTTCGCGTTCGTCAACACCGCGAACGACGTCGACGACCTGCGCGCGCGGCTCGGCGACGGCAAGGCCCCCTTCGAGGACCGCAGCGCCCCGCTGGGGCTGGCCTGGTCCGGGTGGGGCTGGGACGTGAAGATGGCCGACTTCAACAACAGCGGCGTACTGCAGGTGGCGCAGACCACCGGCTTCGTCAAGGGCGAGGTCAACCGCTGGCCGCAGCTGCAGGAACTGGCCATGACCAACGACGGGCTGCTGGAGCACCCGTACTTCTGGCCGAAGGTGGTCGCCGGCGACGACATCGGGGGTAGCCAGCGCCTGCACTTCTTCGTGAAGGACCCGACCGGGCGCTACTGCGACCTGGCCGAGCCGCTCGGCCTGGCCGTACCGGTGCCGACCCGCGGCATCGCCACCGGCGACGCGGACGGCGACGGCCGCCTGGACTTCGCGGTCGCCCGGCAGTGGGACGCGCCGGTCTACTACCACAATGAGAGCCCGTCGACCGGCGCCTACCTGGGCCTGCGCCTGATCCACCCGGCCGCACCGGCGACCGGCGACGAGGGCACGCCGCCGGCATCGGGTACCACGCCGGCGCTGGCCCCGACGGTTGGCGCGTTGCCGGCACCCGGCTCCCCGGTCGTGGGCGCCCAGGTGACGGTGACCACGCAGGACGGTCGCAAGCTCCTCGGCCGAGTGGATGGCGGCAGCGGCCACTCCGGCAAGCGCAGCCAGGAAGTGCACATCGGGCTGGGCCACGACGTCACCGGGCCGGTCCAGGTCCACCTGCAATGGCGGGACCGCACCGGGCAGCTGCACCAAACGGATCTTCGACTGAACCCGGGCTGGCACACGCTCGAGCTCGGCACGCAGGCGCTGGAGAGGTAAACGGACATGGCCGAGAAGACCATCACCCCGCCACGGCACGACCCCAAGGTGACAATGGCGCTGCGCAACTTCGCCATCTCGATCACCGTGTTCAACATCCTCGGCTTCACGATCTTCGGCTTCGAGCAGGCGTGGACCTGGCCGTTCATCGCGATCCTCACCGGGTACACGATCGAGATCGGCCTGGAGATCATCGGTGCCCGGGCCGAGCGGCGGACGCCACGGTTCCGCGGCAACGGCGTACGCGGCATGGTCGAGTTCCTCTACCCGGCGCACATCACGAGCCTCGCGCTCAACATGCTGATCTACGTCAACGACCGCCTGCTGCCGATGATCTTCGGCATCGCCGTCGCCATCGGCGCCAAGTGGGTGCTGCGCGCACCGGTCCGCGGCCGGCTGCGGCACTACATGAACCCGTCGAACTTCGGCATCGCCGTCATCCTGCTGGTCTTCCCGTGGGCCAGCGTCGCGCCGCCGTACCACTTCACGGAGCACGTCGGCGGCCCGGTGGACTGGATCATCCCGGCGGTCATCATCCTCGGCGGCACCATGATCAACGGGATGCTCACCGGCCGGATGTTCCTGATCCTGGGGTGGCTGACCGCGTTCGCGCTCCAGGCGATCATCCGCGGCGTCATCCTGGACACCTCGATCCCGGCCGCGCTGGCGATGATGACCGGCGTCGCGTTCGTCCTGTTCACCAACTACATGGTCACCGACCCGGGCACGAGCCCGTCGCGCCCGGCCGCGCAGATGATATTCGGCGCCAGCGTGGCACTGCTCTACGCCCTCATCACCGGCGCCGGCATCGCGTACGGGATCTTCTTCGCCACCGCGATCGTCTGCCTGATCCGCGGCGGCTTCCACTGGGCCGTCCACTTCGTCAACAAGGCCCGCGAGCAGCGTGAGGCGGCCGCCGCCGTACCGGTCTCTCCGGCGCCGGCCATCGAGGTGCCCACCTCGCCCAATGGCCGCGAGCACAGCGGCAAGGAAGTGGTGACCGCATGACCCGCATCGCCGTCGTCGGCATGGCCTGCCGCTACCCGGACGCCACCTCGCCGAAGGAGCTGTGGGAGAACGCCCTCGCCGGCCGGCGTGCCTTCCGGCGCCTGCCCGATCAGCGGATGCGGCTGGCGGACTACTGGGACGCGGACCCGTCCGCCCCGGACAAGTTCTACGCCCGCAACGCCGCCGTCATCGAGGGGTACCGGTTCGACCGCATCGCCTACAAGATCGCCGGGAGCACGTACCGCTCCACGGACCTGACCCACTGGCTGGCGCTGGACGTCGCGGCGCTGGCGCTGGCCGACGCGGGCTTCCCGATGGCCGAAGGGTTGCCCCGCGAGCGCACCGGCGTGGTCGTCGGCAACACGCTGACCGGCGAGTTTTCCCGCGCCAACCAGCTGCGCCTGCGGTGGCCGTTCGTCCGCCGCATGGTCGCCGCCGCGCTCAAGGAGCAGGACTGGGACGACGACCAGCTCACCACGTTCCTGGACGACTTCGAGGCCACCTTCAAGAGCCCGTTCCCGGAGGTCGACGAGGACACCCTCGCCGGCGGGCTGTCCAACACCATCGCCGGGCGGATCTGCAACCACTTCGACCTCAAGGGCGGCGGGTACACCGTGGACGGTGCCTGCTCGTCGTCGCTGCTGTCGGTGGCCACCGCCTGCAAGACGCTGGTCGACGGCGAACTGGACGTCGCGGTGGCCGGCGGCGTGGACCTGTCCATCGACCCGTTCGAGATCATCGGGTTCGCCAAGACCGGCGCGCTGGCCCGCGGCGAGATGCGGGTGTACGACCGCGGCTCCAACGGCTTCTGGCCGGGCGAGGGCTGCGGGATGGTGGTCCTGATGCGCGAGAAGGAGGCCCGGCAGGCCGGGCACCGCATCTACGCCACCGTCGCCGGCTGGGGCATCTCCTCCGACGGCAAGGGCGGCATCACCCGCCCCGAGGTCAGCGGCTACCAGCTCGCGCTGCGCCGCGCGTACGAGCGGGCCGGCTTCGGCATCGAGACCGTGTCCCTGTTCGAGGGCCACGGCACCGGCACCGCGGTCGGCGACGCCACCGAGCTCAAGGCGCTCTCGCTGGCCCGGCGCGCGGCCGACCCGGACGCCGCGCCGGCCGCGATCAGCTCGATCAAGGCGATGATCGGGCACACCAAGGCGGCCGCCGGCGTGGCCGGCCTCATCAAGGCCGCGATGGCCGTGCACCACCAGGTGCTCCCGCCGGCCGTCGGCTGCGTCGAGCCGCACGAACTGCTCGGCGAGGAGTCGGCGCCGCTGCGGGTGCTGCGCACGGCCGAAGCCTGGCCGTCCGGCGTCCCGGTGCGGGCCGGCGTCACGGCCATGGGGTTCGGCGGCATCAACACGCACATCGTCCTGGAGCGGACCGGGCGGCCGCGCCGGGTGCCCTTCGACACCCGTACCCGCGCGCTGGCAGCCTCGGTGCAGGACGTGGAGCTGCTGGTCGTCGACGGCGTCACCCCGGCGGAGCTGCGCGCGCGGCTGGGCCTGGTGCTCGACTTCGTGCCCAGCCTGGCGTACGCCCAGCTGGGCGACCTGGGCGCCACCCTGCAGCGGGAGCTGCGCGGCGGGCCCTACCGGGCGGCGGTCGTGGTCTCCTCGCCGGAGGACGCCGAGCAGCGGCTGCGCCGCCTGTGCGAGGCGCTGGACGCCGGCGAGACCACGCTGTTCACCTCGGACGGGCGCGGCTTCCTCGGCCACGCCAGCGGCCCCGGCCGGGTCGCGTTCCTCTTCCCCGGGCAGGGGTCCGGCCGCGGCACGAGCGGCGGCGCGCTGCGCCGGCGCTTCGCCGAGGTGGCCGAGGTGTACGCGGCGGCGGCGCTGCCGAACAGCGGCGACATGGTGGCCACCGTGGTGGCCCAGCCGCGCATCGTCACCGGCTCGATGGCCGGCCTGCGCGCACTGTCCATATTGGGCATCGAGGCGACGGTGGCGGTCGGCCACAGCCTCGGCGAGCTCTCGGCGCTGCACTGGGCCGGCGCGCTGGACGAGGACACGCTGCTGCGGATCGCCGCGGTCCGTGGCCGCACCATGGCCGAGCACAGCTCGTCCGGCACGATGGCCGGGATCAGCGAGTCCCCGGACGCCGTACGCCCGCTGCTGGACGGCCTCCCGGTCGTGATCGGCGGCTTCAACGGTCCACACCAGACGGTTGTCGCCGGCGCCGTCGCGGACGTCGAGGAGGTGGGCCGCCGCGCCGCGCTCGCCGGGATCGCCTGGCGGATCCTGCCGGTCTCGCACGCCTTCCACTCGCCGCTGGTCGCGCCGGCCGCGGATGTCTTCGCCGGCCGGCTGGCCGACGAACGGATCGGCCCGGTCGGCGGCCGGGTCGTCTCGACCGTCACCGGCGAGCCGCTGGCGCCGGACACCGACGTGCCCGCACTGCTGCGCCGCCAGATCACCGACCCGGTGCTCTTCACCCAGGCGGTGACGCTGGCGGCCAAGGACATCGACCTGTTCGTCGAGGTCGGTCCGGGTCGGGTGCTCAGCGGGCTGGCGGCCGACGCCGCCGACGTACCGGCCGTGGCGCTGGACACGGACAGCGAGTCGCTCGCCGGCCTGCTCGGCGTGGTGGCCGCGGCGTACGTGGTGGGCGCGGCACCGGTCCACGTCGGACTCTTCCACGGCCGGCTGATCCGCCCGCTCAAGGTCGGTGCGGAGTTCACCTTCTTCGCCAACCCGTGCGAGGCGGCGCCGCCGATGGACCTGCACGGCGCCCGCCGGGCCCCGGCCAACCCGCCACCGGCGTCGCCGGTAGAGTCCGGTCGGCCCGGCGAGTCCACTCTGGACACCCTGCGGCGGCTGGCCGCGGAGCGCGCGGAGCTGCCGCTGGACATGGTCCGCGAGGACAGCCGGCTGCTCGACGACCTGCACCTGAGCTCCATCACCGTCGGGCAGCTGGTCAACCAGCTCGCCCAGCACGTCGGCCTGTCCGCGCCCCAGGCGCCGACGAACTTCGCGACCGCGACGGTGCGCGAGCTGGCCGACACGATGGCCGAGCTGGCGCAGACCGCGCCGGCTGGGGACGGCCCGCCGGCCGCGTTCGTCGCCGGCGCCGCGCCCTGGGCCCGGGCGTTCCGGGTCGACCTGGACGAGTCCGCGCCGCCCCGGCGCGGCGAGCCCGAGGCCGGCGGGGCGTGGCAGGTGTACGCGCCGGGCGAGAGCCCGCTCGCGCAACCGCTGCGGCACGCCCTGGAACGCGCCGGCGTGGGCGCCGGTGTGCTGGTGTGCCTGCCGGAGAACTGCGCCGAGGAGCACCTGGCGCCGGTGCTGCGGGTCGCCCAGGAGGCGACGACCGCGCCGGCCGGGACCCGGTTCGTGCTCGTCCAGCCGCCCGGCCGCGGCGCGGCGGGGTTGGTGAAGACGCTCCGGCTGGAGGCGCCGCACATCCGCACCACGATCGTGCACACCGCACCGACCCCGGCCGCGGTCGACCGGGTCGTGGCCGAGGTGGCCGGCACCGTCACGTTCACCGAGGCGTACTACGACGGCGCCGGGGTGCGCCGCGTGCCCACCCTGCGCCCGATGCCGGTGCACCCGGCCCGTACCGCCCCGCCCCTGGACGGCACGGACGTGCTGCTGGTCACCGGCGGCGGCAAGGGCATCACGGCGGAGTGCGCGCTCGCCCTGGCCACCGACACCGGGGCGCGGCTGGCCGTGCTCGGCCGCTCCGACCCGGTCGGCGACGCCGAGCTGGCGGCGAACCTGAGCCGGATGGCGGCCGCCGGCGTACCGGTGCACTACGCCCGCGCCGACGTGACCGACGCTGCCCAGGTACGCCGCGCGGTCGCCGAGGTGACGGAGGCGCTCGGGCCGGTCACCGCCGTCCTGCACGGCGCCGGACGCAACGAGCCCGCCGCACTGTCCAACCTGGACGCCGCCGCGTTCCGCCGCACCTTCGCGCCGAAGGTCGACGGGCTGCGGGCCGTCCTCGACGCGGTGGACCGCGACCGGCTGCGGCTGCTGGTGACGTTCGGCAGCATCATCGGCCGGGCGGGGCTGCGCGGTGAGGCGCACTACGCCACCGCCAACGAGTGGCTCGCCGGCCTCACCGGCGAGTTCGCCGACGCGTACCCCGGATGCCGTGCCCTGTGCCTGGAGTGGTCCGTGTGGTCCGGCGTCGGGATGGGGGAGCGGCTGTCCGTTGTGGAGGGTCTGTACCGGGACGGCATCACCCCGATCACGCCGGACGACGGCGTACGGCTGATGCGGCGCCTGCTGTCCGACCCGGACGCGCCCGGCGTGGTCGTGGTGAGCGGCCGCACGGACGGCGTGGACACCGTCCGGCGGGAGGTCCCCGACCTGCCGCTCCTGCGGTTCCTGGACCGCCCGCTGGTGCGCTACCACGGCGTCGAACTGGTGACCGAGGTCGACCTGGACCCCGCCACCGACCTGTACCTGGGCGACCACCTGCTGGACGGCAACCTGCTCTTCCCGGCCGTCTTCGGCATGGAGGCCATGGCGCAGGTCGCGACCGCCGTCACCGGGCGGGACACCGTGCCGGTGCTGGAACAGGTCGAGTTCCCGCGGCCCATCGTGGTGCCGCCGGACGGCAGCACCACGATCCGGATCGCCGCGACCGTCGTCGACGACGACACCGTGGCGGTGGCCATCCGCAGCGCGGAGACCGACTTCTCCGCCGACCACTTCCACGCTCGGCTGCGCTTCACCGGCGCCGCCGTGCCGGACGGCCCGCCGGGGCAGACCCCCGAAGGGCTGCCGGCGGTGCCGCTGGACCCGGACCGCGAGCTGTACGGCGACACGCTCTTCCAGGGTGGGCGCTTCCACCGGCTGCGGCGCTACCACCGGGCCGCCGCCCGGCACGTCGACGCCGACCTGGCGGTCAAGCCGGCCGTGGACTGGTTCGCGCTGTTCCTGCCCGGCGAGCGGCTGCTGGCCGACCCCGGGATGCGGGACGCGCTCATGCACGGCAACCAGGTCTGCGTGCCGCACGCGACGCTGCTGCCGGCCGGCATCGAGCGGGTCCACCCGGCCGGCCGGGCCGTGGACGGCGCCGCCGAGGTGCGCTTCTGCGCCACCGAACGCAGCCGCGACGGCGACACGTACGTCTACGACATCGCGGTGCGGGACCAGGACGGCACCGTCGTCGAACGCTGGGACGGCCTGCGGCTGCACGCCGTCCGCAAGAAGGACGGCCGGGGACCGTGGGTGGCGCCGCTGCTCGGTCCGTACCTGGAAAGGGCCCTCGAAGACGTGATCGGCGCCCGGATCGCGGTCGCGGTCGAGCCGGACCAGGACGCCCGGGACCGCAGCCGGACCGCGACGGCGGCCGGCCGGGCACTCGGCGCCCCGACCGAGGTGCGGTACCGGCCGGACGGGCGGCCGGAGGTCGCCGGCGACCGGGCGATCTCCGTCTCGCACGGCGCGGGCGTGACCCTGTGCGCCGCCGCCGCGGGGACCGTCGCCTGCGACATCGAACCGGTGACCGAACGGGAACCGGCGGTCTGGCGGGGCCTGCTCGGCCAGCACGCCAGCCTGGCCGAACTCGCCGCGCGGGAGCTGGGCGAGGCCCTGGACACCGCCGGCACCCGGATCTGGGCGGCCGTCGAATGCCTCGGCAAGGCCGGCCTGCCGGCGCACGCCCCGCTCACCGTGACCGGGGTACGCCGGGACGGGTGGCTGGTCCTCGCGTCCGGCACCCTGCGGATCGCCACGCTCGCCACCCGACTGCACGGGGTGCCGGAACCGGTCGTGGTGGCCTTGCTGACGGACGGGTGGTCGTAGCGATGGACAAGTACTTCGAGTACCTGCACACCGTCGGGTTCGAGGAGACGAACCTCGTGGGGAACGTCTACTACGTCAACTACCTGCGCTGGCAGGGCCGGTGCCGGGAGATGTTCCTCAAGCAGCGGGCCCCGGACGTGCTGGCGGACGTGCAGGCCGACCTCAAGCTGTTCACGCTGAAGGTCGACTGCGAGTTCTTCGCGGAGATCACCGCCTTCGACGAGATCGCCATCCGGATGCGGCTGCTCGACCTGGCGCACACCCAACTCGAGTTCGGTTTCGACTACGTACGGCTGGACCCGGACGGCACCGAGACCCAGGTCGCCCGGGGCCGGCAGCGGGTGGCCTGCATGCGCGGGCCGAACGGCCGTACCACGCCGGCCCGGGTGCCGGAGTCGCTGTCCCGGGCGCTCGAACCGTACCTGCCGGCGAGGAGCTAGCGATGACGCTGGAGGCCAGTGAAACCGTCGACGTCCAGTCGCTGCGCACCTGCTTCGGTGCGTTCGCGACGGGCGTGACGGTGGTGACCGTCGGCGGCGGCACGCCCCACGCGATGACCGCCAACTCGTTCACCTCGGTGTCGCTGCACCCGCCGCTGCTACTGATCTGCGTCGACCGCGAGGCGGTCATGCACGAGTGCATCGGCGGCGCGAAGACGTTCGGGGTGTCCGTGCTCGGCGCCCACCAGGAGGACGTCGCCCGGCACTTCGCCGACCGGCGGCGGCCGCTGGGCGCGGCCCAGTTCGACAGCGTGGACTGGATGCCCGGACCGGTGACCGGCACACCGCTGATCACCGGCGCGGTCGCGCACTTCGAGTGCGCCAAATGGCGCACATACGACGGCGGCGACCACATCATCGTCCTTGGTAGCGTGCTGTCCGTCGACCAGCCGGACACCGCCGACGCGCTGCTGTTCGTGCGGGGCCGGTTCGCCCGGACCTCGCCGGACGCCCGCCGCCCGACGTCAGCGAGGTGACCCGCCCATGTCTCTGAACGTTCCCGTCCGGGTGCCGCCCGGCCCGCCCGCCCGTTCCGCGCCCCGCCTGCTGTGGAAGCTGAACAAGGACCGGCTCGGGCTGATGACCGCGGCGGCCGCGGAGTACGGCGACGCCGTGCGCATCGCGATGGGCCCCAAGGTCCTCTACTTCTTCAACCATCCCGACCACGCCAAGCACGTGCTCGCCGACAACCCCGGCAACTACCACAAGGGAGTCGGCCTCGCCCAGGCCAAACGCGCCCTCGGCGACGGCCTGCTGACCAGCGAGGGCGAGCTGTGGCGCAAGCAGCGCAAGGTGATCCAGCCGGTGTTCCAGCACCGGCGCATCGCCGAACAGGCCGGCGTGATCGCCGAGGAGGCGGCCGGGCTGGTCGCCCGCCTGCGCGCCCACCAGGGCGGCGAGCCGCTCGACGTGGTACGCGAGATGACCGGGCTGACCCTCGGCGTGCTCGGCCGTACGCTGCTGGACACCGACCTGGGCGCGTTCCGTTCGCTGGGCCAGTCCTTCGAGGCGATGCAGGACCAGGCGATGTTCGAGATGGTGTCGATGGGCGCCGTCCCGATGTGGCTGCCGCTGCCGCACCAGCTCCGCTTCCGGCGCGCCCGCCGCCAGTTGCAGCAGATCGTCGACGAGCTGGTCCGCGACCGCGGCCAGCGCCCGGACGGCGACGACGCGCTGTCCCGGCTGATCGCCTCGACCGCGTCGGAGAGCGACCCCGCGGTCGGCCGGCAGCGGATGCGCGACGAGCTGGTCACCCTGCTGCTCGCCGGCCACGAGACCACGGCCAGCACGCTCGGTTGGACGTTCCACATGCTCGACCGGCATCCGGAGGTACGGGAGAAGGTGCGCGCCGAGGCCCAGGAGGTGCTCGGCGACCGGCCGCCGGCGTACGAGGACCTGCACGGGCTGCGGTACACCACGATGGTCGTGGAGGAGGTCATGCGGCTGTACCCGCCGGTGTGGATGCTGTCCCGGCTGGCGCAGGAGGCCGACGAGGTGGGCGGCTACCGCGTGCCGGCCGGCTCCGACGTGCTGATCTGCCCGTTCACGCTGCACCGGCACCCGGACTTCTGGGAGGAGCCGGCCCGGTTCGACCCGGAACGCTTCGACCCGGCCCGCGCCCAGGACGGGCGCCGGCCGCGGTACGCGTACATCCCGTTCGGCGCCGGTCCCCGGTTCTGCGTCGGCAACCACCTCGGCATGATGGAGGCGGTGTTCGTCATCGCCATGGTCGCCCGCGAGCTGCGGCTGACCGGCGTGCCGGACTACGAGGTGGTGCCGGAGCCGATGCTGTCGCTGCGCATCCGCGGCGGCCTGCCGATGACCGTGCACCCCGCCTGATCCCTTCAGCCCGATCACGACCGGTCCACCATCGCGCGTTCCACTCCGGTGATCGGCGGGCTGGCCAGCGGCGGCCGGCGCGGCCCGCGCAGGGTCGCCCACGCCACCCGCGGCCGCAGCAGCCGGCCCGCCGGCGCCGACAGCGTGAACACCTCGATGACCTCGCGCGCGATCTCCGGCCGGTCCAGCGCGGTACGCATCAGCCGGCTCTGGTACCGCCAGAGCAGCCGCTCGGCCCGGGTGGGTGACCGCCCGACGGCCTCCGGGAACCGGATGTCGGTGCCGGTGGCGTGGCCCCACGCGGCGGTCGCGGCGCCGGCCAACCGGTGCTGTACGGCGGCCGCGAGGCCCGGCCCGAGCCCGTGGCGGGCCACCTCGGCGCCGAGGATGGTCGCGCCGAGCGCCGCCACCGTCATGCCGTGCCCGTACACCGGGTTGTACGTCGCGACCGCGTCGCCGCACACCACCAGGCCGTCCGGCCAGCCGGGCAGCCGGTCGAAGTGCCGCCGGCGGTTGGCCGTGCCGTTGGTGACCGCGACCGGCCCCAGCGGCTCGGCGCCGGCGATGAGCTCGGCCACGATCGGGTGCCGCATCCCGGCGGCGAACCGCGCGAACTCCCGCTCGTCCGACGACGGCTGCCCGCCGCGGGTGCCGGAGAGGGTGACCAGCCACCGGCCGTCCTCGATCGGCATGAGCGCGGCGGTCTGCCCGGGCCGGTCCTGCGCGGGATCGGCCTGCACGTTCACCACCGGGAAGTCCCGCGCGGCGGCGGGCGGCGCGCGGAAGATCCGGGTGGCGTACCGCAGCCCCGAGTCCACCACGTCCTCCGCGACCGGCGGGGCGCCGAGCGCGGCCAGCCACCGTGGCGCCCGCGAGCCGCGCCCGGTCGCGTCGACCACCAGCGCGGCGTCGAGTACGCGCGTGGCGCCGGTCTCGTCCCGAACGCGGACGCCGGTGACCGCCCGGGTGTCGCCGCACAGCCCGCTGGCCTCGGTCCGCGCGAGCAGGCGTACCCCGGGCAGTTCGAGCAGCCGCTGCCGGACCACCCAGTCCAGCAGCCCGCGGCTGCAACTGATCACGAACTGCTCGCCCGGCCAGCGCGGCAGCCAGCCCTGCGGCAGCAGCATCACGTACCCGTCGGGTAGGCCGATCCGGTGCGCCCCCGCGGCGAGCCATCGGTCTGTGGTGCCGGGCAGCAGCGCCTCGATCGCCCGTACGCCGCTGGACATGAGCACGTGTGCGTGCCGGCCCTGCGGCAGGCCGCGCCGGGGTGCCGGTCCGGGCTCCAGGCGGTCCCGGTCGACGACCGTCACCGCGCCGATCTCGGGGTGGCGGGCGAGCGCGGCAGCCGCGAGCATGCCGGCCAGCCCGGCGCCGAGGACCACCGCGCCCGTGTGCCCGGTTTGGGGGAGTACAGCCATCACGACCGCCCCGCCCCGGTCGGCAGCTCGTCGCCGAGCTCGCGGGCCAGGCTCAGCAGCCGGCCCAGGCCATGCTCGCGGTACCGGCCCATCCAGGACGCCCGGGCGGTAATGCAGATGACGCCGGCGATCTGGCCGAACCGGCGCAGCGGCGCGGCGAGGGTGTTCCAGCCGGCGACCGGGGACGGGCCGTACGTGTAGCCGGCACCGACGATCGCGCGAGCCTGCACGCTTTCGCGCTGCGGCGCCATGTGGGCCATGATGAGCCGCCCCGGCGCGTCCACGGTGAGCGGTGCGCAGAACACCATGTCCGCGGCCAGCAGCCGTTCCGCGTCGCTGAGCAGCTCGTCCTGCCGCGGCGGGACGTACGCCAGGCAGTACCGCATCGGGGTGTCCAGGATGAGTGGGACATACAGCAGCACCGGCTGTTCGGTGGCCTTCTGCAGCGCGGCCAGGCCGAGCCGGATCCGCCGGGATACCGCCAGCGGCTGGCTCGCCGGGAGCACCGGTTCGGGTGGCGGCGCCGGCGTCGCGGCGCGCGGCTCGGCCGGGCTGGTGAGCAGGTACCGGCCGCGCTGCGCCTTGGACACCCGGCCGGCGCGGATGCCGGCCTGCAGGATGCGGTGCGCGGTCGACGCGCCGAGCTTGGCGTGCGCGGCCACGTCCTGGAGCCGGTGCGGCCCGGGACCGAGCGACGCCAGCGCGTCGAGTAGTTCGAAGACCCGGTCACTGGAGGTGCGTTCAACATGCAGGTCGATCGTCACGCCGACGGTCTCCTCACGGTGTGCGCAGGTACTGTGCGGTGTCAGAACATGCCGTTCGGCACTCTGGATGCCGCGGGTACCGGCTGCTCCACGTCCCAATGCTCGACGAGCTTGCCGTCCTCCAGGCGCCAGAGGTCGACGACGGCGAGGCCCGGCCCGTCGTCGTCGCGCAGCGTCATGTGGTGGTGCACCGCCACGAAGTCGCCGTCTGCGATGATCCGCTTGATGTCGCAGGTGCCGCCCGCGAACGCCGCCTCCCGCAGGTGGGCCAGGTACGCGTCGCGGCCGGATGGCGCGTCGGGGCTGTGCTGGACGAACTTCTCGTGGATGGCGTCGGCGACGGCGTCCAGCCGCCGGTGTACGAAGAACTGCTCGTAGCAGCCGCGCACGATCTCCTTGTTGCGCTCCGCGTCGGTCATGTCTGTCCTTCCGTTCGATGGGGTGGGTCACCAGGTCACCGGCAGCCGGTGCAGTCCGTGGAAGTCCGTGGCCTCGGTGAAGCTCAGGTCCGCCGTGCCGGCCAGGCGCAGTCCGGGCAGTCGCGTCACCAACCTGGCCAGGGCGACGCGGACGGTCGTACGGGCCAGGAAGTGCCCGACGCACTGGTGCGGGCCGAAGCCGAACGCGAGGTGGTGCCGGGCGTCCGCGCGGGCCAGGTCGAGCCGGTCGGGGCCGGCGAAGCGCCGGGCGTCCCGGTTGGCCGCCAGCACGCTGAGCACCACGCCGTCGCCGGCGCGTACCAGCCGGTCGCCGACCGCGATGTCCGCCGTCGCCACCCGGGCCAGCCCGAGCTGCACGATGGTGAGGTACCGCAGCAGCTCCTCGGTGGCGTTGGCGCGCAGTTGCGGTTCGCCCCGGAACCGGTCCGCCCACGCCGGCTCGCGCAGCAGCGCCAGCGCGCCCAGCGAGATCATGTTGGCCGACGTGTGGTGCCCGGCGCCGAGCACCAGCGCCAGGTTGTGCACCGCCTCCGGTTCGCTCAGCTCGCCGGCGCGTACATGCCGGGTGGCGATCCGGCTGGCCAGGTCCGCGCGCGGGTGGCGCAGCCGCTCGCGTACCAGGTCGGCCACCAGCTCGATGATCGCCGCGCCGGCGGCGGCCTTCTGCGCGCCGGTGCTGGCGCCGTCGGTGAGCACGTGGGTGCTGCGCTCGAAGAGTTCGTGCGCCTCGTAGCCCAGGCCCAGCACCTCGCAGATGATCCGCGAGGCGACCGGCAGCGCGAACCGGGAAACAAGGTCGGCCGCGGCCGACCCCGGGGCCGGGCCGGCGGGCTCGTTTCGGCCCTCAGCGAGGTCGTCGAGGCAGGCGTCCACGATGGCGGTCATGCGCGGCTCGAACCGGGCCACCGCGGGCACGGCGAACGCGTCGGCGAACATCCGGCGCAGCCGCCGGTGCGCGGGCCCGTCCAGGCCGATGAAGGTGCGGTTGAGCGGCGGCACCTCGACGGCCGCACCGAACCTCGGGTAGCCGGGGCGGGTGGAGTCCGAGGCCAGCGCCGGGTCGCGCAGCAGGCGGCGCACGTCGGCGTACCGGGTCACCAGCCAGGCCGCGGCGCCGCTGGGCAGCACGACCCGGGTGACCGGCTCGGCCTCGCGCCACCGCGCGTACTGCTCTGGCGGCTCGTACGGGCACGACCGGTCGGCCGGGTAGCGGTTCATCGCGCGGCCTGCCCGGCGTGCGTACCGGCCGCTTCCAGCGCCCGCGCCGCGCGCAGCAGGCGCAGGTCGCTCATCGGCGGGCCGGTCAGTTGCAGCCCGACCGGGTGGCCCGCGGCGGTCCGGCCCACCGGCACGGTGATCGCCGGGCAGCCGGCCATCGGCGCGAGCGTCGTCAGCGGCCACACCGCCGCGATCCGGGACAGCTGCGGCTCGTCCGGGTACGGGCCGGCGCCGTCCGGCACCGGCCAGGGCGGCACCCCGAACGCCGGCGTGACCAGCACGTCGTACCGGTCGAAGAACCGGACCACGGCGTGCCGGAAGCGTTCCCGCGTGCTCCGGGCGGCGTCGAGCAGGTCCGGCGGGATCCGCCGCCCGGCGGCGACCTCGGCGCGCAGCGCCGGGCCGATGGCGTCCCCGTGCCGGTCGACGCGGTCGCCGTGCAGGACCGCCGCGCGGTGGCCGAGCAGCGTCACGGCGGCCTCGTGGACGGTTCGCAATTCGGGTACGTCCAGCGCCGGCACCGCCTCCTCGACCGCGCAGCCGAGCCCTCCAGCAGCGCGGCGGCCCGCGCGCAGGACTGCCGGATCTCGCTGTCGACCGGGACCGTGCCGCCGAGGTCGAGGCTGACCGCGGCGAGCCGGCGCGGGAACGGGCCGCCCGGCCGGTCCGGTGGCGGCTGGCCGACCATGGCGGCGAAGAACAGCGCGGCGTCGGCGACGTCGCGGGCGAGCGGGCCGTGTACCTCGAAGCCGGCCGGGTCGGGGTGGCCGGCGGGTACCAGTCCGGGCGTGGGGCGCAGGCCGACGGCGCCGCAGAAGGCGGCCGGGATGCGGATCGACCCGGCGGTGTCGGTGCCGTGCGCGCACCACGCCTGGCCGGCGGCCACGGACGCGGCGGCGCCGCCGCTGGAGGCGCCGCAGGACAGCGACGGATCGAGCGGGTTCGCGGTCCGGCCGGCGACCGGGCTGACGGTGTCCGCGCCGGAGCAGAACTCCGGCAGGTTCGTCTTGCCCACCACGATCGCGCCGCGCCGTTCGATCCGGGCCACCAGCGGGTCGGTCCGGCCGGCGGGCTGCCGACGCACCGGCGAGCCGAACGTGGTCGGCAGGCCGGCGACGTCCACGACGTCCTTGACGGTCACCGGCAGCCCGGCGAGCCAGGCCGGGTGGTCCGCCGCCGCGCTCCGGGCGGCCGGTAGCCGGCGGGCCCGGTCCCGGGCCCGGTCCAGGCACCGCGCGACGAGGGCGTGCACCGTGGGCTCCGTCTCGGCGATCCGGTCCGCTGCGGCGTCGACGAGTTCGAGCGGGCTCACCTCGCCGCGCCGCAGCGCCCGGACCGCCTGCACCGCGCTGCGCCGCAGGACGCTATCCATGTGTCTCGCCCGCCAGCCGCCATTCCGCCCGCGCGGCCTGCCGGTCGAACTGCCGTACGTCGGTCTGGAACCCGCCGGCCGTGCGCCGTACCAGCACCTCGCCGGGGTGGTCCAGCTCGACGAACCGGTGGAACCGCACGCCCATGGCCAGCGGCGCGAAGCCCGGGTCGCCGGACTCGGCCACCACCGCCTGCCGCATCGCCTCGATGAGCAGCATGCCGGGGGTGTGGTCGGTCGGGTTGTCGAAGAAGTTCGGGTGGCCGGTGTCGATGCGCAGGCGGTACGCGCCGGCCCGGTCGCCGGGCGCGATGACGACGTCGCGGCCGGACGCCTTGCCCGCGGTACGCGCCGGCACGCCCGCGCCCGGCCGGCCGCCGAGGTCCACGCTGTCCGGGTCGCGCCCGCGTACCTTCAGGTAGCGGTCGGCGGGCGGGATGACGGCCAGGCCGCCGCCGGTGCCGACGAGGCTGCCGTCCCGGTACAGGCGGCACACCATGGACGTCTGCAGGATTGACTGGCCGGTCGGCTCCTGGCGGCCGGACTCGATGGTCGCCACCACCTCGGTCGGCGCGTCGGTGACCTTGAGCCCGGCGGGGTCCGCCTCGAAGTGCGTCGAGCGCAGGATCTGCATCGTGGCCAGCGGCACGTCGTCCACCACGTGGGCGAGCAGCAGCGCCGCCTGGCGGAACGTCTCCAGCACCAGCAGCGGGTCGTGCCGTTCCTCGTCCAGCAGCCGGTAGTAGCCGCCCAGCCGGGGCCACACCGCGCCCGCGGTGAGCCGGTTGCCCTCCTTCACCCAGCTGGTGATCAGCACGGTGGTCGCGTCGCCCCGGTCGACGAGCGCGCGCGGCACGGTCTGGTCGAAGGTGATCCCGGTCGGGTTCATGCGGTCTCCTTGGTGGCGTGCGGGCGGGAGGGGAAGGCCGACACCGGTGGCGGCGGGAGCGGTTCGAGCCCGGCCGTGCCGGCGGCCACCGCGAACGCGTCGCCGGTCCACCACAGGCAGGCCGCTCCCCGGGGCGGCAGCTCGACGCACACCTGCCGGCCGCGCACCGTGCGGCGGACCGTGTGGTGCTCGGCGGCCAGGTTGAAGGCGAACACCGCGGCCGGCTCGCCCGCCGCGTCGGCGTGGACGAGCACCACCGCCGGATCGGTGGCCGGGTGGGCGTACCGCGGCGCCGGCAGCAGGCGCGCCAGCGCGTCGGCCGGCATGGCGCCGCCGGCGGGCAGCGGCACGACCGTCCCGCCGCTGCGGCGGTGCGCGTCGAGCCGGGCGGCGAGCCGCGCGCCCGGCCCGTCCGGGCCGAAGACGACGAGCCACGGCATCTGGGTCCGACGCGAGCGCAGCGAGCCATCTGGCACCGCCTCGGCGGTCGCCGCCTCGGTCAGCACCTCGATCTGGAACTGGTGGCGCTCCATCAGCTCCAGCGCGGTGCGCACGGCGGCGGGCACGGCGGCCTCCGCCGGCCGCTCGCCGTCCGGCCACGCCTCGGCCAGGGCCACAGACTCGGGTACGACCAGCGCCGCGTCGGCCAGGAAGTGACCGCCCAGCCGGCCGGGCGCGGTCCGGACGAGGTCCCGCAGGGCGTGCAGCGCTGCGAGGTTGGCGCCAGCGCCGCCGTCCTCCCGCAGCGGCGCCCCCGGGCAGTACGGCGGCGCGAAGTCCTGCGGGTCCGCGCCGTCCGCCCGTACCCCTTCGGGGTCGAGGTCGACCAGCGGCCCCCAGTGCTCGGTCGCGCAGGCGGTGTAGACGCTGCAACTGCGCGAGCCGAGCGCCAGCGCCAGCAGCGCGTGGAACAGCGCGTTGGCGGGCTGCCCGAACGCCGGATCGGTCCAGGTGAAGCCCCAGTTCTCCTCGACGTTGTCGGACCGGCGGGCGCGGACGCCGAACCAGTGCGCGCCGAACGCGGTCCGGGACCGGGCCGCGTTGCCGACCCAGGCCGTGTAGCCCTCGGCCAGCCCGGTCTCGGCGAGCCGGCCGGTGCGCAGCAGCCACGAGGCGCCGGACTCGGGCGGCCCGGCCAGCGCCGGCAGCGGCAGGTTGACCGTGGCCACCCGCCGGACCTCCGGCACCAGGCCGGCGGCCAGCGCCAGGTACTGGTCGCGCAGGACCGCGCCGCTGTGCTCGGCCCAGGCCGCCTTGAGGCCGGCCGGCCAGTCCGCCGCCGGCCCGGCCGGCATGGTGCCCGCGAGCGGCGACCCGGCGGCGGCCAGCCGGGCCTCGAACGCCTCGACGGCGGGCGCGGCGAAGTCGTGCGCGGCGGCCGGCCGGTTGCCGTCGCTGTAGATGCCCTCGTTGCCGAGCTGGACGGCGACGACCGGGCCGTGCGGGGCGAGGGCCCGCCGCAGCACCAACTCCTGGACCGCCGCCAGCCAGTGGCCGACCTCCGCCCGGTACCGCGCGTCGAAGAGGCTGGGCAGCGGCAACCCCTGCGACATGACCGGCTTGCCCCACGCGTCGAGCACGGCGGCGTACCGCCCGTCGACGCCGGGGCTCACCCGGTCCGGCAGGCCGCCGAGCTGCACCTCCGCGTGGATGAACGGGCCGGGCTTCAGCATCACTCGCAGCCCTTCGGCGGCGGCCAGGTCCAGCAGGCGCGGCAGGTCGCGCTGCCCGTCGCGGGCGCCGGTGAAGTCGTACCGCCGGGGGGCGATCTCGTGGAAGCGCCACGGCACGTAGCAGGTGACCACGTCGACGCCGGCCTGGGCGAGGGCGGCCAGGTTCGGGCCCCACCGGTCGGGGGCGGCGCGGTAGTACGGGTACTCGCCGTACACGATCGGCCTCGTGAAGCCGTACGGGAAAGTGTTAATCAGGCGGCCACCGCTCATTGGGTCACCTCGGCTAGCTGGATGACGACCTTGAGGCCGGCGTACCCGGTGGTCAGGCCGAGGGCGTCGAGCGCGCGGGGGAAGTCGTCGATCGGCACGTGGTGGGTGACGATGCCCTCCAGCGGCAGGCGCTGGGCCAGCTCGATGGCGCGCGGGAAGATCAGGCCGTTGTAGTCGCCGGCGCCTACGATGGACAGTCCACGTTGGAGCAGCTCCAGGGGGCGCAGCTCGCCGCGCGCGTTGCCGTCGAAGCCCATCACGACGACGCGCCCCATCGGCTGAGCCAGCGCGCAGGCCCGCTCCAGCAGCGAGCCGACGGTGTCCACGACCACCGAGGCGGTCGGTCCGTCGACCGCGTCCGGCTCGCACAGCCGTACGGCGCAGCCCGGGACGCCGGCGAAGTACCGCGCCGCGATGGACCGGCGGAACGGGTCCCGCTCCACCAGCCGGACCTTGCTGGCGAGGTGGTCCGCGACCAGCGCGGTCAGCACGCCGATCGGGCCGCCGCCGAGCACCAGCACGTCGTCCGCCGGCCGCAGCCGCGCCGCCTCCAGGTTGTTGAGTACGCAGGCGAGCGGCTCGATCAGCACGGCCCGGTCGTCGGGCAGCCCGTCCGGGACCGGGTGCAGGAAGCGCTCGTCCAGCGCCAGGTACGGCGCGAACGCCCCGTCCCGGTCGATGCCCAGCTCGTTGCCCTCCTTGTGGAGGCAGAAGTTGAGCGCGCCGCGCCGGCAGCGCGCACACAGTCCACAGTAGAACGTCGGGTCGACGACGACCCGGTCGCCGGGCTTGAGGGTGGTCACGCCGGTGCCGATCTCGGCGACCTCGCCGATCGCCTCGTGGCCCATGACCACGCCCGGCCGGGCCGGAAACTTGCCCAGCAGCACGCCGCGGTCGGTGCCGCACACGCCGGTCTGCGCGACGCGTACCAGGACGTCGGTCGGGGCGGCGCAGACCGGGCGGGGCCGGTCCACGAGGCGCAGCGACCGGTCGTCCTGCAACACGAGTGCCTTCACGATGTTCCTCCGGTCGTCGGCTGGGCCGTTGCGTCCCAGCGGATGGTGCGCAGCAGGGCGCGGTGCAGTTGGGGCGTGGACGCCGCGACGCAGGACCGCTGGCTGGCGGGGTCGACGGCGAGCAGCGGCATGGCGTCCAGCGGCTCGCCGTACGCGTCGGTGATGGTGATCCCGGCCCGGCGGGCCAGGTACACGCTCGCGGCGATGTCGTATCCGAACAGGTGCAGGATGTTGCCGCGGCCGGCGCGCCGGAACGCCGGCTCGGTCCAGGGATGGTCGCGCAGCAGCCGGTTTCCGATGTCGACGAACGCGTCGAGCTGGCCGGTGAGGATCCGGGTGATGGAGTACGAGGCGCTGTTGAACACGAACACGCCGCCGGTGTTCGCCGACGCGTCCACCAGGTGCCCGTACGCGCCGTCCATCAGCCGCATCGGGTGCCCGTTGAGCTCCAGCGACCAGAACATCCGGGTCAGGTCGGTGGTGGCGCTGGGCGCCGGCACCGGCCACGCGTACCCGGACGACGCGATCGCCGGCCGGCTGTCGTCGGCGTAGAGCCACGCGCCGCTCTTGAGCTCCAGCACGTGCGCCGCGCAGACCTCGCCGAGCGTGGGCCGGCCGTCGCCCATCGGCGCGGCGGCGATCGACACGGTGGCCATCTCCAGCCCGGCGGACGCCGGTCGGGTGCCGTCGATCGGGTCGATGACGAGGACGTGCTCCGGCTTCGCGCCGGTGCAGCGCAGGCCCTCGTCCTCGGTGTAGACCGCGACCGGGACCGGCGCGTGCCGCCACAGGTGGTCCCACACCGCGCGCTCGGCGACCTTGTCGATGTCGAACTGCGCGTCGCCGCCGGGCGCGTCGCCGTGCACCCGCCGCCCGCCGGGGCGCGTGCCGTGCGCGCCCAGGGCCTGGCGTACCGCCCGCGCGGTGCTCAGGATCAGCGATCTCATGCGGCCACCTCGCGTAGCAGGGCGTCGAGCCGGTCGCAGATGTCGTCGGCCTGGCTGTGGGTGAGGATGAGCGGCGGCCGGATCTTCAGGACGTTCCCGTAGCCGTACCGGGACGTACGCAGCACCAGGCCGTGCGCCATGCCGCGGCGCGCGATCTCGTTGGTGAGCGCCACCGCGGGCGCGCCGTCCGGCTCCACCAGCTCCACGCCGATCATCAGGCCCACGCCGCGGACGTCGCCGATGGCGCGGTGCCGCCCGCGCAGGTCGCCCAGCCGGGCGAGGATGTGCGCGCCGGTCGCGCGGACGTTCGCCAGGAACGCGGGCTCGGCGACGATGTCCAGCGTGGCGACCGCCGCCGCGGCCGCGAGGGAGTTCCCGCCGTACGTGAACGAGTGGTGGTGCGCGGGCAGCCCGGCGAGCCGGTCGTTGGTGAGGATGGCGGCGACCTGCGCGCCGCTGCCGCCAAGTCCCTTGCCGAGGGTGATGGCGTCCGGTTCGACGCCGAAGTGCTGGGCGGCGAACATCTGGCCGGTGCGCCCGATCCCGGTCTGCACCTCGTCCAGGATCAGCACGATGTCGTGCTCGTCGCAGAACCGCCGCAGCCGGGGCAGGTAGCCGTCCGGGGCGACGATGTTGCCGCCGTTGCCGGAGATCGGCTCCACGATCATCGCCGCGACCTGGCCGCCGCTGGCGTACTCCAGGAAGTCGTCGATGCGTTCCACGCACATGAGGCCGCAGGTCTGGCGCTGCTGGCCGTAGAAGCAGCGGAAGCAGTACGGGTCCGGCACCTGCAGCGAGCCGGGGTACGGCATCGGGAACGGGGCCTTGCGGAACGCGTTGCCGGAGTAGGACGCCATCATCATGGTCTGGCCGTGGTGGCTGCGGAACAGCGAGACGACCTCGCGCCGCCCGGTGGCGAACTGGGCCATCTTGATCGCGCCCTCGTTGGCCTCCGACCCGCCGCCGACCTTCAGATGGGCCTTGACCAGATTCGCCGGCGATTCTCCAATGAGCCGCGCAACGACCTGGTTGACGGGATCGGTCTGAAATGCCGACGTCGTATGAATAAGCAATTCCGCTTGCTTTTGGATCGCTTTGACAACGGCCGGATGAGAATATCCGAGACTGAGGTTGAATGTGGCCGAGGCGCAGTCTATGTACTGCCTTCCGTGCTCGTCGTACAGGTAAACTCCCTCGCCACGTACCATGCGCTCGGCGCTGACCGGGTAGTAGATCTGGTCATGGATGGATGGCGTCATGAAAACCCCGTTGGTGAGTTCCTGGCGAGCCCGTAGTGATCTACGGCTCCAATCATCTGGAGCGGCCAAACCCAAAGTCAAGCTTCAATTGCTTTCCGTCGCGCTTTCTTGTGTGGCGACAGAATTGTGCGCGTTTTTCCGCCAGGCAGGAAGGAACGCAAAAACCCGCGCGCCGCCAGGGGCGGCGCGCGGGGACGGATCGTATCGGGTCAGCGGCGGTTCAGCGGCGGGTCGGCCAGCCGCGCGAGTTCCAGCGCGGACTCCCGGAACCACTGGCGGGAGTCGGGATCCGTCATCCCCCACAGTGGATCGAACGTCGGCTGCCGCTCGGCCGGCACCTGCCACGGGTTGTAGGCGGAGAAGTCCCACGCCCGTGCGCCCCCGTGATGGCACAGGCGCCGTCGGACTCGCCGGGGTTCTTCACCCACAGGTACGCGTCGAGCAGCGGCACCCGGGTGTTCGTGGTCGGCCGCAGGCCCAGCCCTCGGCCGGGCGGGTTGCACCAGTTCCCCTCGGCGAGCAGGTTCACCACGTCGGGTGGCTGGTGGTACGGCGGGCCCGCGTACGCCCTCATCCAGTTCGGGCCCAGCGCGTTGCGGCTTGTGTCCAGGACGAACGGGGTGGTCGGCACCGCGCCGCCCATGTTCTGGGCGTACCACTCATCGGTCTTCCACCAGGTGCTGAAGTCGGTGTGGTCGGCGGGGTTGTACTGGCTGGCGCACAGCTTGTGCTGCCCGAGCCGCCAGCCGCCGTCCTCCGGGTTCTCCGCGAACGCCAGGCAGTTGGAGATCCAGGTGCCGAACTTCAGCTCGTGCGGCGTCGGCTGGAAGTTGGAGACGTTGAGGAAGAACCCCCGCGCCCGCTTGAGGCCGGCCTTGAGCAGCCGGTCGGTCGCCTCCTCGGTGCCCAGCCAGTCGCTGTGCGTGGCGTCCAGGTACAGGCGGGCGCCCGGCTGCCGGCCGATCCGGTCGACGGCGCCGTTGAGCGCGGCGAAGCGCTCTGCCGGGGAGGCGCCTGGCTGCGGGTTCCCGGCGTCGTCGGCCGGCCGGCACCACTCCTGCACGCCCCAGAGGTCGGTGTAGAACGGGATGAGGCCCAGCCCGTTCGGCTCCAGCAGGACGATGGCGCGGTGGTGGCCGATGCCGCTGGCGAACGCGTCGATCCAGGCAAGGTAGTCGGCCCGGTTCAGGGCCCCGCCGGCGTTGTACTGGGAGCAGTCGCGGAACGGCAGGTTGTACGCCACCAGCACCGGGACGGTGTCGCGTCTGGCGGCGGCCCGGACGGTGTTCCGGACCTCGGCCTTGACCTGTGCCGGAGTGCCGCCGGTGAACCACACCGCCTGCGGGGTTCCGACCATCGTGGCCAGCAGCGCGGCGTCGCGGGTCCGGCCGGCGCGGGCCAGCTCGGCGATGTGGGTGACCGCCCCGGCGTTGGGCGGCGGGGTGTAGAGCCGGGCGTTGCCCGCGAGGTGGGCGGGGCTGGCGTACGCGCCCGGTCCCACCTCCGGCGACATCAACAAGAGCGCGGCCATGCCGAGGACAGGCAGGGCACGCCGGAACGCTGTGCGGGTCATCATGTCTCCATGCGTGAAGGGGCTGATGCGGATGGCGGCCGCCGACACCACTGTGTGATATCGCGGGTACCATCGGTCACCGGCGCGATCACGTCCACATGATTGAGCACTGGCACGCTTGGTGTGTTCTTCGAGAGTGCTGTCGCCGGGCGTGTGAGCACGATCGAAGAGGCCGGGCTCGAGCGGTGATCACTCCTGGAGGACGGAGAGGATGTTGCCGGCCGGGTCCCGGAACCACGCGATCGGCGGGCCCTCGCCGCGGTAGACGCCCTTGACGTCGACGTGGTCGTACTTCTCGAAGCGCACGCCCCGCTCGGTGAGGCCGTCGACGGCCTCCTCGATGTCGTCGACCGGAAAGTTCAACATCGTGTACGTGGCCGGCTGGTGGTCCGGCTTGGGATACACCAGCACCTCGCGGTCTCCGGCCAGGCGCAGGTGGAGCATGCCGTACTGCTCGTACACGTCGAGCCCGAGCGTCTCGCCGTAGAACGCCTTGGCGGCCGAGATGTCGTCGACCGAGAATCCGCTGAACGCCTTGGATCCCGCGAGCATCGCCCCTCCTGTTACGAGTGCGCCGGCGCGGACGTGGTCTGCCGGGCCAGCGGATCGGTGAGATGGACAGCACGCCCGATGCGGCGGGCCTCGGCGAGCACGTCGTCACCCCATCGTGGCCACAGGCCGGCCAACCGGGACGTGATGATCACGGCGTCGACGCTCTGGTCCGCCAGCGGCGTACGGATGCCGATGGCGTGGTGACCGACGGCCTCGTGACCGGCGGCCAGCACTGCGGCGTCGAAGTCCAGCAGCACCGCGGCGGGCTGCGTTTCAGGCCGCGCGGGGCCCGCGCCGACGACCGCCACCCGGCCCGCCGGGGCTAGCCGGCGCAGCGTCTCGGCCAGCTCCGGCGCGGTGTCGACCGTCCTGGCCCGCTCCGTCCAGGACAGCAGGACCTGGTAGCACTCCTCCAGGTCGAGCAGGTCGCCGCTGCGCAACAGCTGCCAGACGAGCTCCATGGCCGGCTCCGGGTGCTTGCTGAGCAGCCGGCCGAGGTTGACCATGCATTCCGCCATGATCGCGTCCAGGTCGCGCTCGTGCGGCGCGTGCACCACCCACGCGGACCGGGTCAGCCGGAACCCGACCCCGTCCCGGTGCATCCGGTAGCCCAGGTCCAGGTCTTCCAGCCCCCAGCCGCGGTAGTCCTCGTCGAACCCGCCCACGGCCCAGAAGTCGTCGGCCCGTAGCGAGCAGTTGAGCGTCCAGAACAGCAGCCATGGCGCGGCCAGCCGGGTCAGGTCGAAGTCGCACGCGGCGAACTGGGGGTGCCGGGCGTCGGCGAACTGCGGCTGGTCCCGGAACGTGGCGACCACGTCCTCGGGCCGGGTCGCGAGGAGCGCCTCGGACAGTCCCGGCATGACCGACTCGACCTCGTAGCCGTGCGCGTACCCCACCACGGCCACCCGGGCGCCGCCGGCGTGCTCGGCGAGGTGCCGCTCCAGATGGTCTGGGCCGACCAGCGCCCCGGTGTCGAGGAACACCAGGATCGGCGCCCGCGCCAGGCGAGCGCCCGCGTTGCGCGCGGCCCCAGCACGGAATCCCTCGTCCGGCTGGAAGTGGTACCGCATCCGCAACGCGGACGCCGCGTCTTCGACGACCGCCCGGGTGTCGTCGGAGGAGCCGTCGTCCGAGACGATCACCTCGAACCGGTCCGCCGGCAGCCGTTGCCGGGCCAGGTTCTCCAGTGTCTGCCGCAGCAGCGCGCTGCGGTTGTACGTCGGGACGATGACCGACAGCTCCGGAGCGTCCTCACCTGAGGTCGACATCGAGATCCTTCGCGCTGGGAAGTCCTTCGGGGCAGGTCGTCAAGAGCAAGCCTGGTGGCCGGCCGGAGGTGGCGCATCTTCCAGATTGCTCTCATCCGCCCGCGACCGGCGGCTTCGGCGAGTCCCGCATTCGTGAAGATGCGTGAACAGTGACGAGTTTGTCACGCTGCGATGCACTCCGGTTCCGAGCACCGGCCGCCGTTTGGCGCCACGACAAGGAAGGAGTGCCCATGCATCATCGCTCGACGCGCGCGGGCGCGGTCCTGGCGTTGATGTGCGCCGCGAACCTGCTGGCCATCTTCGACACCGAGATCGTGGGGTGGGCCTGCCGTCCATCCAGCGCGATTTCGGCCTGTCCGCCACCGATACACAGTGGATAGTCAGCGCCGCCCTGCTCGCCTGGGGCGGGCTGCTGCTGCTTGGCGGGCGCACCGCCGACTACTTCGGCCGGCGCCGGGTCTTCATGCTCGGCCTCGCCCTGTTCCTCGTCACCTCGCTGCTGTCCGGCCTGGCGTGGAACGGCGGCGTGCTGATCGCGATGCGGGCGCTGCACGGCGTGTCCGCGGCCCTGATGTATCCGACGGCGCTGTCGATACTGGCGAACACGTTCACCGAGGGCCGGCCGCGCAACCGGGCGCTGGCGTTCTGGGCGGGCATGGGAGGCGTCGGATCCACCCTGGGCCTGTTGCTGGGCGGGGCGGTGGTCGACCGGATCGGCTGGCACTGGGGCTTCCTCCTGCAGGTGCCGATCACCGCGACGATGCTGGTGTTGTGCGTGGTCCTGCTGCCCGCCGACCGCGCGACCGACCGGCCCCGGACGATGGACATCGCCGGCGCGCTGACCGTCACGGCCGGCCTCGGCTTGATCGTTTACACGGTCGCCGAGGCACCCGCGGTGGGCTGGACCAGCGCGCGGACCCTCGGCATGACCGCCGTCGCGCTGGCCGCCCTGGCCCTGTTCGTGGTCGTCGAGTCGCGGTCGGCGGCGCCGCTGTTGCCGTTGCGGATGCTGCGGTCCCGGCTGCGGCTCGGCGGCAACGTGGTCATTTTCGTCGTCACCGCGATCGCCTTCTCGATGACGTATCTGTACGCGCTCTACGCCCAGCAGGTCCTGGGGTATTCGCCGCTGCGGTACGCCATCGCGGGCGCGGTCTTCCCGCTCACCGTCATCGTGGCGGCGTACCTCGGCCAGCTGGTGCTGCACCGCGTCGGGTACCGCCCGATCGCGGTGCTCGGGACGCTGCTGTTCGGCGCCGGTTCGCTCCTGTTCACCCGGGTGGCCGTGGACTCGCCGTACTTCGGGCTGAGCTTCTTCGGCCTGGTCCTGCTCGGCGCGGGCCTGGGCACCGGCACGCTGGCCGCCTCGGCTGCCGCACTGACCGATGTGGACGCCCGGGAGGCCGGCCTGGCATCGGGCGTCAACGCCGCCACGGTCATGATCGGCGGCGGGCTCGGCGTGGCCGTGGTGGCGACCATCGCGGCGTCGCGGACCGGCGACGCGACCTCGCCCGAGGCGCTCACCGAGGGCTTCCGGGCCGGGTTCACCGCCAGCGTCGTGATATCCGCCGTGGGACTGGTGCTCGCCGTGGCGCTGCTCGGCTCCCGGCGGCGCGGGAGCCGGACCACGGGCGTCCCGCTCACCATTCCCCAGCCTCGGTCCGGCGACACCGATCTGCCGTCGCTTCAGTCAACCGAGTCGTTTCAGTCAACCGAGTCGTTGCAGCCAAACCGAAAGGTGACGCCATGACCGAGCCCATCGATCTGGTCGTTCCCAACAACGGCGAGTTCAACGTGCGCAACCTCGCCGTCGACCTGGGCCCGCGGGGCGGCGGCGAATATCTGGAGTTCGGCAACTACCTGGCCGACCAGGCCGTCTTCTGGAGCACCGCGGACCGGGTGCTGCTCCTGCCGGCCGGGTACGACCCGCTGTGGTTCGCGGACGTGCACAAGGCGCTGCGGATGGCGCCCCCGCCCGTCGTGTCGCCGCGGCCGCGCACGAAACGGCTGCTGACCGACCTGCTGCACGACCCGTCCGCGCTGGCGGCGCTGCGCGAGGTGCTCGGCGGCCGGCCCGTACGGCTGCTGTCCTGGGGCGCGACCGCCGAACTGTTCCTGCTGGTGAACACGATCCGCAGCTGGGGGCAGACGGTGGAGGTCGACGGCGTCACCGAGGACAACCACTGGGCCAGCGTCTACCTCGACTCGAAGCTGAGCTGCCTGGACCTGGCCCGCGACCTCGGGATCAAGGTGGCCCGCTCGATCACCGTGACGAGTCGGGACGAGCTGCGCGGCGCGCTCGCCGCGATGCTGCGCCGGCACCCGCGCGCCATCGTCAAGAGCCCGTACGGCGTCGCCGGGCAGGGGTCGGCCGTGGTGGACGCCCGCGGGGACAGCGTGGCGCGCTTCTGGAGCACCATGCACGACGACCCCTACTTCCGCTCGTACCCGCTGATCGTGCAGGAGTTCGTCACGCACGCCCCGGGTCTGGGCTGCCCGGCGCTGGACTTCCGCGTCCACGAGAACGGCGTTTCGGACCTGGTGCTCAGCGCGGTGACCACTGTGGAGGGACACCTCTTCCACAGCGTCAACGTCGGTGTGGGGTCGATGCCGGCGGAAATGGCCGACCGCATCGTGCCGCTCGGCCATCGCATCGGCGCGGAGGCGGGCGCCCTGGGGTTCCGCGGCTGGCTGTGCGTCGACCTGATCGCCGGCGCCGACGGCGACATCTACCTGTCCGAGATCAACGCGGGGCGCAGCGGCGCGATGCACTCGATCGGGCTGCTGACCTCGTGGCGGGCCGAACAGGAACTGACCATGTCGTCGCACGACATGGCGGGTGTCACGGGGGCTAGTCCGGTGTCGTACCGCGACCGGGTGCGGCCGGCCTTCCGGCGCGCGTGGGCGGCCGGGGCGCGCGTGTACCCGACGGCGGTGCGCGGGCTGTCGTTCCCGCATCCGCTCATGGCACTGGTCGCGGCCGGCGCCAGTGCGGCCGAGGCCGAGCGGATCGTCCGCGAGATCCTCGCCGAGATCAACGCCTCGGCGGGTATTCCCCTGGTGAACTCGGTCAGCCACAGCTCATAGGAAACACGCCATCGTGATAGCCTCAAGCGGCTGCCGTCGATATCGGGATTCACCCCGACCGAGGAGACGACATGGGCAACTCGCTGCGATGCAGCGTGATTATTCCGACGTACAACCGAGCCGATCTCTTGGCGTACACGTTGGAGTCGCTGGCGCGGCAAAGCCTGCGTACCGACCAATTCGAGGTCCTGATCGGCGATGACGGTTCCACCGACGACACCGCTTCCGTCGTCGACCGCTACCGGGATCGTATTGACGTCAAGCGTTTCTTCCACGAGCATGACGGCTTTGGTGCCGCCCGGTCCCGCAACGAGTGCATCAGGCAGGCGGCCGGCGACATCTGCGTCATGCTCGATTCCGGGGTGCTGGCGCACTCCGGGTGCCTGGCCGCCCACGTGGCCAGCAACGACGCCTCACCGGGCCCGCTCGCGGTGATCGGCTATGTCTACGGGTTCGCCCTCCGCGACGACGACGCCCGCGAGATCGATCAGGTCATCGATCCGTGGGACGCCGACGCCACCATCGAGCGGATGACGGCCAAGCAGCTCTACCCCGACGTCCGCGACGAGTTCTACGAGCGGTACGACGACGACTTCGCCGACCTGCCGGCCCCCTGGGTGATGTATTGGTCGTGCAACGTCTCGGCCCGCACCGCCCAGGTGCGCGAGGTCGGCATGTTCGACGAACACTTCCGCACCTGGGGTGGCGAGGACCTCGACCTGGCGTACCGGTTGCACTGCGCGGGCGCCCGATTCGTGGTCAACCGGGCCGCCAGCGGCGTGCACCACCCGCACCCGAAGGACTTCGCGCAGGCGCTCGACACCGCGCTGGTCAACTACCAATACATGATCAAGAAATACCGTTCCCCGATCATGCCGTTGTTGCTGGCCATGCCGACGATCAACCCATTCAATATCAACGACGTCATTCCGGTGCTCGACCTTCCGCCGGACGCCGGCCTGGCGGACCGGCCGCGGGCCGCGTCATGACCTGGGTGAAGACCGCGCTCGCGGGATTCGCCAGCAGGTGGAGCATCGTCCGGATGCTGCCGCGCGCCGGCCTCGGCCTCGTCGCCGGCCTCGCGGCGATCAACGTACTGCTGGGTGTCCTGCCGGTGGTGTTCGTGGTCGCCACCAGCGTGGTGCTCGGGCAGGTGCCGGACGCGGTCACCGGTGGGCCGCGGTCTTCGGCCTGGCGGGAGATGCTCGTCATGTTCGGGGTGGCCGCGGCGGCGTTCGTCGGCCAGCAGGTCGTCGCGCCGTTCCAAGGCGCCCTCGGCGAGCTGATGGCCCGCCGGGTGGACGGGCAGATGTTCGACGACCTGATGGCCGCCGCCCTGCGCTCGCGGGGGATCGCCCCGCTGGAGGACCAGCAGGCGCTGCACGACCTGCGGATCGCCGTCGACGATGTGCAGTACGGCTTCCAGAGCCCCGGGCAGGCATGCGCCGGGCTGCTGGCGCTCGGCGCCCGATACGTGCAGCTGATCGGCTACGGGCTGGTCATCGCCGTGGCGTTCGCCTGGTGGGCGGCGCTCGCGCTGGTCCTCGTGGTCCTGCTGTTCCGGTACGGCCAGCGCAACGGCATCCGCGAGTACGCGCGGCTGCGGGTCGCTCTCGACGGACCCGAACGCACGATCGACTACCTGCGCGACCTGGGCATCCAGCCGGCCGCCGGCAAGGAGATCCGGATCTTCGGGCTGGCCGGCTGGCTCGCGTCGACGCTCGAACGGGCGTACCGGGACTGGCTGGCCCCGCTGTGGGTGGAGCGCCGGCGCCTCTATCTGTGGCCGTTCTTCCGGTACGCGGTGGTCGGGCTGCTGCTGTGCGGCCTCGTCTTCGCCGTCACCGGGGCCACCGCGGCCGACGAGCTCACCCTCACCGGCTTCGCGCTGGTCATGCAGGCCGGTCTCGGGGCGCTGCGGCTCTCCGAGTTCTACCCCGAGGTGGACAACCAGATCGCGATCGGGATGACCGCGTACGAGTCGGTCCAGAGCTTCGCGGCGCGGGTCGACGCGTACCCGGCCGAGGTGCGCGACGGCGCGTCGGGGCACAACGGTCCCGCCGGCACGGGCGCGGTGCCCGACCCGGTCTCCACGATCCACTTCGACCGGGTGTCCTTCGCCTACCCGCAGCGCGACCGGCTGATCTTCGACGGATTCGACCTCACGATCCCGGTGGGGCGCTGCACCGCGATCGTCGGCCTGAACGGAGCCGGCAAGACCACGCTGGTCAAGCTGCTGGCGAGGCTGTACGAGCCGACCGGCGGCGCGATCCGGGTCGACGGCGTCGACATCCGCACGTACCCGGTCGCGGACTGGCGCGGCAAGCTCGGCGTGATCTTCCAGGACTTCGCCCGCTACGAGATCTCCGCCGCGGCCAACATCGGCTACGGCGCGGTCGGCGAGGCCGCCGACCAGGCCGGGATCCGGGCCGCGGCCGCCGCCGCCAACATCGCCGACGATCTGGAACGGCTACCGCGTGGCCTGGACACGCCGCTGACCAAGCAGGCGGCCGGCGGCACCGACCTGTCCGGCGGCCAGTGGCAGCGGGTCGCCCTGGCCCGGGCCGTGTTCGCGCTGCGGCACGGTTCGCCCGTCGTCGTACTGGACGAGCCGACCGCGAGCCTCGACGTGCGTGCCGAGGCGCGCTTCTTCGACGAGTTCGCCGAGCTGACCCAGGGCGCCACCACGCTGCTGATCTCCCACCGGTTCTCCACGGTGCGGCGGGCCGACCTCATCGTCGTGCTCGACGAGGGCAAGGTCGCCGAGCAGGGCAGCCACGAGGAGCTGATGGCACACGCCGGGCGATACGCGGAGCTGTTCCGGCTGCAAGCGGACCGGTTCAGCGACGTCGACCAGACCGAGGGAGTGGCGACGTGATCAACGTGCTCGCCGGGTGCCGGCAGCTGCTGCACACCGCGTGGCGGATGGACCGCGCCCGGACGGTCTTCTCGATCATCCTCATGGTCTGCGGCGCGGTCGCCGCCCCGCTGCTGGCCGTCGGCCTCGGGTGGATGACCGACGCGGTCGTGGGCGGCCGGTGGCGGGAGGCCGCCTGGAACGGCGCGCTCGTCGCCGTGCTGGGCATCGTGTCGCTCACCTTCAGCCACTTCGCGCACATCCTCTACTTCGAACTGTCCGAACTGGCCGAGATCGACTTCGACAAGCAGCTGATCGCCCTCTCCAACGGGACCGTGGGCATCGCGCACCACGAGCGGGCCGAGCAGGCCGACTCGCTGACCGTCCTGCAGCACGAGAGCCGGCGGTTCCGCACCGGGCTGGAGGCGCTGCTCAACGGGATGGGCCTGGCCCTCGCCATGGTGCTCACCGCCGTGCTGCTGGCCCGGCTGCACCCGCTGCTCCTGCTGCTGCCGCTCGCCGCGATCCCGCCGCTGTTCACCGGCCGCGTCGCCGAGGGGCGCCTCGACGCCGCCAAGACCAAGACCGCCGAGCCGGTCCGCCTGGCGCTGAACCTCTTCGGGCTGGCCACCTCGTCCCGCCACGCCGGGGAGGTCCGGGTCTTCCGGCTGGAGGACGAGCTGCGCCGCCGGCGGGCCGAGCTGTGGGAGCAGGCCACCGGCGGGCTGCATCGCGCGCAGCTGGCCGCGGCCGGGATCCGGGTCGCCGGCCAGCTGGTCTTCGCGGCCGCGTACGTCGGTGGGGTGCTCCTGATCCTGCGGGACGCGGCGAACGGCCGGCACAGCGTCGGCGACGTGGTCCTGGCCGTCGCCCTGGCCGCCCAGGTCAACCAGCAGGTCACGTTGGCGGTCGCGCTGATGCAGGACCTGCAGCGGATGGCCAGCGCATACCGCCGGATGGACCACATCCGAGCCGCGGTGGGCGCGCCGGGCCTCGCCGAGCAGCCGCCGCCGGACCGGCTGCGCGAGGGAATCGTCCTTTCCGGCGTCGCCTTCAGCTATCCGGCCAGCGAGGCCACCGCGCTCCGCGACGTCGACCTCACCCTCCCGGCCGGCTCCATCGTGGCGTTCGTCGGCGAAAACGGGGCCGGCAAGACCACCCTGGTCAAGCTGCTGTGCGGGTTCTACCAGCCGACCGGCGGCCGGGTGCTCGTCGACGGTGTCGACCTGCGCGCGCTGCCGATGCCGGCCTGGCGGCAGCGGATCGCGGCCGGATTCCAGGACTTCGTCCGGTACGAGTTCCTGGTCCAGCAGGCGGTGGGAGTCGGCGACCTGGCGCGGATCGACGACGCCGGCGCGGTGCGGGCGGCCCTGGACCGCGCCCGCTCCGCCGACGTGCTCGACCACCTTCCAGACGGCCTGCGGAGCCAGCTGGGCAAGAGCCACGCCGACGGGGCGGAGCTGTCCGGCGGCCAGTGGCAGAAGATCGCGCTGGGCCGCGCGCTGATGCGCGACACCCCGCTGCTGCTGGTGCTGGACGAGCCGACGTCCGCGCTGGACCCGCAGGCCGAGCACGCCCTTTTCGAGCGGTACGCCGAGCAGGCCCGCCGGGTGGGCGAGACGACCGGCGCGATCACGGTCCTGGTGTCGCACCGGTTCTCGACCGTGCGGATGGCGGACCAGATCGTCGTCGTGCGGGACGGGCGGGTCGCCGAGGTGGGCAGCCACGCGGAGTTGGTGCGCCGCGGCGGGCAGTACGCCGAGCTGTACGCCCTGCAGGCCCAGGCGTACCGGTAACAGCCGCTAGCGGGCGTCCACCAGGCCGGCGCGGATGGCGTTGATGGCGGCGGTCGTCCGGTTCGGCGAGTGCAGCTTGAGCATGATGCTGGCGACCAGGCGCTTGGCGCCGTGGCTGGAGATGGCGAGCCGGCGGGCGATCTGCTTGTTGCTGAGCCCTTCGACCAGCAGGGTGAGCGCCTCGGTCTCCCGGACGGTCAGGCTGACCGTGCAGCCGTGGGCGCCGAGGCCCGGATCGTCGGCCTGGGCGAGCAGGGCCTGGGTCAGCGCGGGCGGCATCGGCAGCTCGCCGCGCCGGCTGCGGCGCAGCGTGTCGACCAGCAGCTCCGCGCTCAGGTGCTGCTGCGAGACGTACCCGTCGGCGGGGATCGACGCGTAGCGCACCAGTTCGGCCGTGGACGCCTCGTCGACCAGGACGATGACCCGCCCCGGACGGCCCGCCGCCAGCCAGGGCGCCGCCGGGACGGCGACGACGAGGCAGTCGGCGCCGCCGATGCCCAGCAACTCCGCGTACTCCTCCGGGGAGCCGCAGCGGTACACCATCTTCACGTCCGGCACGCCGTCCAGGATCGCCTCGATGCCCCGGCCGAGCACCTCGTTGTGCACCAGGATGGCGACGCTGATCGCGTCACCGACCACGTCCAGGCTGCTGTCCACTGGCGACCTCCCAGGTATTCGGCGACATAATCATCGTGCTATCGCCGGCCGTGCACCTCATCTCCTGTAGTGCGCGACCTGGTAGGTATACAGTGGACGGTCTGCGTTAGGCGCCGACCAGCGCGTACGCTCGGACCGGGAAGGTGCCCATCCCGGCGACCGCGACCGGCGCGGCGTGCAGCCGGAAACCCGCCGGTGGCAAGCGATCCAGCCCGCACATGTGCTCCAGGATCGGGATGCCGGCGGCCAGCAGGCCGGTGTGCGCCGGGCGGGTCAGGTCGGCCATGTCGTCGATGTTGACCGAGTCGATGCCCACCACGGCCGGCTGCCGCGCGACCAGCCAGTCGACCGCGTCCGCGCGGAGGAACGGGTGCCCGGCCGCGCCGTACGCCGGGGTGTCCCAGTGCCGGTCCCACCCGGTGCGCACGAGCACCGCCCGGCCGGTGACATCCAGGTCGGCGAACCACTTCGCGGAGATCCCGGGCGGGTCCGCGTCGACGGCGTCGACCAGGACGCCCGGCACGTCGACCAGCCGGGACAGCGACACCCGGGCAAGGTCGTCGCCGCCGGCGTACCGGTGAAAGGGGGTGTCCAGGTACGTGCCGGTGTTGGCCACCAGGGTGATCCGGCCGATCTGGAACTCGGTGCCCGGCGCGTACCGCTCGCGCGACGCCGTACGGGACAGGTGGTCCTCGATGTACGGGCCGGGCAGGCCGGGGTACGTCGTCATCCCGTGCCGGACCACGTGGGAGAGCTCGACCAGGACGCTCATAGCTGTCACCTTGCGCGACCGTGCCCGGCCGGCGGAAGGCCAGGATGTCCGGCATCTCGACCTAGCCACCTGGCCAGGTCGCAAAGGCAGGCAGACGCCGCGGGGGCGCGGGAGTTTGACTGGCGTTGATACCCGGCCCCGCCGAAGAGCCGGCCCGCCGAAGAGGATGGACCGAGATGACCACCGTCAACGAGACGCCGGCCGTGACCCGGTCCGCCGCCGAGCTGGAGGAGCTCGACCGGCGGGTGTTGCTGCACCCCCATCAGAACGGGGCGCAGCACGAACGCAGGACGATGGTGCGTGGCTCCGGCTGCCTGGTATGGGACGCGCGTGGCGTCGAGCTGCTGGACGTGATGGGCGGCGGCAACTGGGTCGCCCAGGTGGGCCACGGCCGTACCGAGCTGGCCGAGGCCGCGGCCCGGCAGATGGGCACGCTGGAGTACTTCACCGGCTTCGACATCTTCGCCAACGACCAGTCCCTCATGCTCGCCGAGCGCCTGGTCGCGCTGGCGCCGGACGGGCTGGATCGGGTGTTCTTCACCAACGGCGGCTCGGAGGGCGTGGAGACCGCCATCAAGTTCGCCCGGCTCTACCATCACCACCGCGGCGAACCCGACCGGACCTGGGTCATCTCCCGGCACTTCGCCTACCACGGCACCACGTACGGCAGCGGCACCGCCACCGGCTTTCCCGGCATGCACCAGGGGATCGGCCTGGGGCTGCCGCACGTGGCCAAGGTGTCGCCGGCCCACCCCTACCGGGCGCCGGATCTGGCTCCCGGCCGGGACCTCACGGACTTCCTGCTGGACGAGTTGGCCGGCACCATCGACCAGATCGGGGCCGGCAACATCGCCGCGATGATCGGCGAGCCGGTGATGGGCGGCGCGGGAATCCTCATCCCACCGGCGGACTACTGGCCGCGAGTGCGCGAGCTGTTGGCCCGCCACGGCATCCTGCTGATCGCCGACGAGGTGGTGACCGGCTTCGGCCGTACCGGCGCCTGGTTCGACTCCGCCGTGCGCGGCATGCGCGCCGACATCGCCGTCGTGGCCAAGGGCCTGACCAGCGGGTACGCCCCGTTGGGCGCGGTGCTGGTGCGCGACGAGATCGGGGAGACCGTCGCCGGTGGGGACGCCTACCTCTTCCACGGGCACACGTACTCGGGCCACGCCACCGCGTGCGCGGTCGCGCTGGCCAACCTCGACCTCGTGGACCGCGAGCAGTTGGTGGGCCGGTCCGCGACGGTGGGGGAGTGGTTCGGCGCCGCGCTGGCGCCGCTGGGCGACCGGCCCCACGTCGGTGAGGTGCGGATCGCCGGGGCGACCGTGGGCATCGAACTGGTCGCCGACCGCGGCACCCGGGAGCCGCTGATGGCCGGCGCGGTGGCCCGCGAGCTGCGCGACGTGCACCGGGTGGTGGCGCGCGACTACGGCAACACGCTCGTGATGGCCCCGCCGCTGGTCATCTCGCAGCCGCAGGTCACCCGGGCCGCCGAGGCGGTGGCCGAGGTGATCTCCCGGCTCGGGGCCGGTGGCGAACTCGCCGGGAGGTCGAGATGAATCCACAGTCGACAGACACGTCCGTCACGCCGTTCCGGATCGACGTGCCGCAGGAGGCCGTCGACGACCTGCGCGACCGGATCGCGGCGACCCGCTGGCCGGCCGAGCCGTACGGCGGCGGCTGGAGCCGCGGCGTGCCGGGCGGATACCTGCGGGAGCTGGCCGAGCACTGGCGCACCGGCTACGACTGGCGCGCCGCGGAGGCGGAGCTGAACCAGTTTCCGCAGTTCACCACGCACGTTGACGGCGTCACCATGCACTTCCTGCACGTCCGGTCGCCGGAGCCGGACGCGTTGCCGCTGGTGCTGGCGCACGGGTGGCCGGGGTCGATCGCGGAGTTCGTCAAGGTGATCAAGCCGCTGACCGATCCGCGGGCGTGCGGCGGCGACCCGGCCGACGCGTTCCACCTGGTCGTCCCGTCGCTGCCCGGGTTCGCGTACACCGGCCCGCTGCGCGAGACGGGCTGGAACGTCACCCGGATGACGCGGGCGGTGGCCGAGGTGATGCGCCGGCTCGGCTACGACCGGTACGGCGCGCAGGGCGGCGACTTCGGCTCGGCGGTGGCCCTCGAGCTCGGCTTCGTCGACCCCGAGCACATCGTCGGCGCGCACATCAACATGCTGATGACCGGGCCCGCCGACCCGGCGGAGCTGGCCGAGCTGGACGAGGCCGACCAGGCGCGGATGGCCCGGCTGGCGCGCTTCAACGAGGAGCTGTCCGGCTACCAGAAGGTCCAGATCACCCGGCCGCAGACGATGGCGTACGCGCTGACCGACTCGCCGGTCGGCCAGCTGGCCTGGGTCGTGGATCTGTTCAAGGAGTGGAGCGACTGCGCCGACTCGCCCGAGGAGGCGCTGGACCGCGACCAGATGCTCACCAACGTGAGCCTGTACTGGTTCACCGCGACCGCCGGCTCCTCGGCCCAGATCTACCGGGAGGAAGCCGCGACGCTGCCGGTCAGCGACGTGCTCGCCCGCCCGGTCGCCAACCCGGTGCCGCTGGGCGTCGCGGTGTTCGGCCGCGACGTGGTGCTGCCGGTACGCCGCTTCGCCGACCGCGAGTTCCCGAACATCCAGCAGTGGACCGAGTACGACCGCGGCGGCCACTTCCCCGCGATGGAGCGGCCCGACGTGCTGGTCGACGACGTGCGCGCGTTCTTCCGGCGGGAGCTGACCCCGGCCGCCGAGGCGGGGAGGTGACCACGGTGGACGCCGAGGAGTACGACTACGTGATCGTGGGGGCCGGGACGGCGGGCTGCGTGCTCGCCGCCCGGCTCACCGAGGACCCGGACGTGACGGTGTGCCTGATCGAGGCGGGCCCGACCGACGACACGGACAGCATCCGCATCCCGGCGGCCGGCGGCAAGCTGTGCCGCTCCCAATACGACTGGGACTACGACAGCCACGACGAGCCGACCCTGAACGGCCGCCGGCTGTACCTGCCGCGCGGGCACGTGCTCGGCGGCACGAGCGCGATGAACGGCATGGTGCACATCCGGGGCAACCCGCTGGACTTCGACGAGTGGTGCCAGCCGGGCTGGACGTACGACGCCATGCTGCCGTACTTCCTGCGCAGCGAGGACAACGAGCGCGGCGCGTCGGCGTACCACGGCGTGGGTGGCCCGCTGCCGGTCGCCGAGGGCCGCTCGCACAACCCGATGGCGACCGCGTTCGTCCAGGCCGCCATCGAGGCCGGCTTCGCCGCCAACGACGACTTCAACGGCCCGACCCAGGACGGCTTCGGCCGCTATCAGGTCAACCAGCGCGACGGGCGCCGGTGCAGCGCCGCGGCGGCGTACCTGCACCCGGTTTCCGGCCGGCCGAACCTGACCGTGCGCACGCACCTGCAGGTGCACCGGATCCTCCTCCAGGACGGCGTGGCCCGCGGCGTGCGCTGCCAGCGGCTGGACGAGACCATCGACGTACGCGCCGGCCGCGAGGTCATCGTGTCGGCGGGGCGTACAACTCGCCGCAACTGCTGATGCTCTCCGGCATCGGCCCGGCCGACCGGCTCGCCGCGCTCGGCATCCCGGTCCTGGCCGACCTGCCCGACGTCGGGCGCAACCTGCAGGACCACCCGGCCACCTATCTCGTCTTCACCCACGACGAGCCGGTCAGCCTGCTCGCCGCCGGACAGGAACGCTACGTCCGGCAGTTCGAAGTGGACGGATCGGGACCGCTGTCGTCCAACGTGCCGGAGGCCGGCGGGTTCGTCCGCACGCGGCCGGACCTGCTCGCCCCGGACGTGCAGTTCCACGTGCTGCCGGTGATGTTCGTCGACTGCGCCCTCGGCGTGCCGACCGAGCACGGCATCTCGTTCGGTCCGTGCGTGCTGCGGCCGTACAGCCGGGGCGAGGTCAGCCTCGCGTCCGACGACCCCACCGCGAAGCCGCGCATCCGGTGCCGCTACTACACCGACGCGTCGGACCTTTCGACCATGCTCGCGGGCGTGCGGACCGCGCTGGCGATCGCCCGGCAGAGCGCCCTGTCCCCGTACACGGTGCGGCCGTGGGCCTATCCGGCGTCCGACTCCGACGCCGACCTGACGGCGTTCGTCCGGGCGCACACGCAGTCGATCTTCCACCCGGCCGGGACGTGCGCGATCGGTCCGGTGCTCGACCCGGAGCTGCGCGTGCACGGCGTGGCCGGTCTGCGGGTGGTGGACGCGTCGGTCATGCCCCTGGTGCCGCGCGGCAACACCAACGCGCCGACCGTCGCCGTCGCCGAGCGCGCGGCCGACCTCATCCGCGCTGCCGCGTCCGAACCCGCGCTCGCCGCCACCGGCGCCGAGTCCCCGTAGCCGTCACCGCACGACCCCTTTCTGGAGGATCCCATGGGTGCAAACCTCGGCGCACGTGCCGTCGTGCTCGGCGGTGGAATGGCGGGCCTGACCGCGGCCCGGGTGCTGGCGGACCGGTACGCCGAGGTCGTCCTCGTCGAGCGGGACGCCATCACCGGGGTGACCGGCGAGCGGCAGGGCGTCCCGCAGGGCCACCACGCGCACGCCCTGCTGGCCCGCGGCCACGAGGTCATGGAGCAGCTGTTTCCCGGCATGCAGGACGACCTGACCGCGAACGGCGCGCTCGTCGGCGACCTGTCCGGCGACCTGCGCTGGTACTTCCGCGGGCGCGCGCTGCAACAGGCGTACTCGGGAGCCATCAACGTGTCCGCGAACAGGCCCACGCTGGAGGCGTACATCCGGTCCCGGGTCCTCGGACTGTCCAACGTGGTACTTCGTGAGCGCACTATCGTACGTGGACTGACGACGACCCCCGGCCACGGCCGGGTCACCGGCGTACTCCTGGTCGGCGACGACGCCGACCCGCGGCCCGAGACGCTCGCCGCGGACCTGGTGGTCGACGCCACCGGCCGGGGCAGCCGGACACCGGCCTGGCTGGCCGAGTTCGGGTACGAGCGGCCGGACGAGGAGAAGGTGAAGATCGACCTCGCCTACACGTCGCGGTACTTCAAGCTCACCACCGACCCGTTCGGCCTCGACCTGGCCATCAACACCGTGCCGCACCCGGAGAACCTGCGCGGCGCCTTCTTCGGCCGGTTCCCCGACAGCGTGGCCCTACTGTCCCTGACCGGGATGCTCGGCGACCATCCGCCGCGCGACCCGGAGGGGTTCCTGGAGTACGCCCGGACGCTGGACGCCCCGGAGATCTACGAGGCGGTACGCGTCGCCGAGCCGATGACCGAGCCGGTGTCGTTCCGGGTGCCGGCCAGCGTTCGCCGCCGGTACGAGAAGCTGGCCCGCTTCCCGGATGGCCTGCTGGTCATCGGCGACGGGGTGTGCGCCTTCAACCCGGTGTACGGCCAGGGGATGACGGTGGCCACGATGGAGGCCGAGGCGCTGGCGGGGCACCTCGCCGGGGGAGCCGTACGGCCCAAGGAGTTCTTCCGCGCGATCGAGTCCATCGTGGACATCCCCTGGGAGACCTCCGTCGGCGGCGACCTGGCGCTGCCCGGCGTCGAGGGGCGGCGCACCGCCAAGGACAAGTTCGGCGGCGCGTTCATCGGCCGCCTGCACACCGCGGCGCAGCGCGACGGCAGCCTCACCAGCGCGTTCTTCCGCGTCGCCGGCCTGCTCGACCCGCCGCAGGCGCTGATGAAGCCGGGCCTGGCCATCCGCGCGCTGCGCACCGCCCGCCAGGTCGACGCCGAGGCGGTCCCGGCGACCGCGCCGGACGCCGTGGTCGGCGAGCGGGCCGTCGTGGTCGGCGGCAGCATCGCCGGCACGCTCACCGCCCGCGTGCTCGCCGACCACTACCGCGAGGTGGTCGTCGTCGACCGCGACGAGGTGCTCGGGATCAGCCAGCCCCGCCGCGGCACCCCGCACACCGCCCACGCCCACGGCCTGCACGGGCGCGGCTACCTCATCCTCGCCGAGCTCTTCCCCGGGCTGCGGGCCGACCTGCAGACCAGGGAGTGCCGGTGGGCGACCTGGGCGAGATGCGCTGGTACTTCGACGCGCGCCTGCTCCAACCGGCGCGCACCGGCCTGCTGTCGATCACCGCCCAGCGTCCGGTGCTGGAGGACTACCTGCGCTCCCGGGTGGCCGCGCTGCCCAACGTGCGGTACCTGCAGCGCACCGAGCTGACCCGCTACCTGGTCACCGCCGACAACAGCCGGGTCACCGGGGTGGCGCTGCGCGACGCGGTGACGGAGCAGGAGAGCACCCTCGACGCGGACCTCGTCGTCGACACCACCGGGCGCGGCTCGCGTACCCCGGTGTGGCTGGAGCAGTTGGGGTACGCCCGGCCCGCCGAGGAGCGCATGAAGATCGGGCTGGCGTACACGACCAGGCTGTACCGCAAGCGGCCGGAGATGTTCGGCGGCACGCAGTCCATCAACCCGGTGGCTTCCCCCGCGCATCCGCGCGGCGCCTTCTTCGGCCAGGTCAGCCAGGACGAGTGCATCCTGTCCCTCACCGGCATCCTGGGCGACCAACCACCGTCCGACCCGGATGGCTTCCTGGAGTTCGTGCGCTCGCTGCCGGTGCCCGACATCTACGACGCGGTGCACGACGCCGAGCCGCTCACCGACCCGGTGAGCTTCACGTTCCCCGCCAGCGTGCGCCGGCGGTACGAGAAGCTGTCCCGGTTCCCGGACCGGCTGCTCGTCCTCGGCGACGCGGTGTGCAGCTTCAACCCGGTGTACGGCCAGGGGATGACCGTCGCGGCGATGGAGGTCATGGCGCTGCGCACGCTGCTGCTGCGCAACGAGCCGCCGGACTCGCGCGAGTTCCTGCGCCGGATCGGCAAGATCGTGGACGTGCCGTGGCAGATCTCCACCAGCGGCGACCTGGACTTCCCCGAGGTGCCCGGGAAGCGCCCGGCGATGGTGCGGTTCGGCAACAAGTACATGGCCCGCCTGCAGTACGCGGCGACCCAGGAACCCTCGATCACCACGGCGTTCATGCGCGTGGCCGGCCTCGTCGACCCGCCCACCGCGCTGATGCGGCCGGGACTGGTCCGCCGGGTGCTCCGGCTGTCCCGCGAGCTAAGGTCCGCGCGGCCCGCCACGCCGGCCGGGCGGGTCACCGCGTCCACCTGACAGACCGACCGTCCAGAGAGGACACCCATGCGACCGTACACAATCGACATCCCGCAGGCGGACCTCGACGACCTCGCGCGCCGGCTGGCGAACACGCGGTGGCCGGAACCGCTCGGCGACGACACCTGGGACCGCGGGGTGCCGGTGGCCTACCTGCGCGAGCTGGCCGAGTACTGGCGCACCCGGTACGACTGGCGGGCCGCCGAGGCGGAGCTGAACCGGTACCCCCAGTTCGTCACCGAGATCGACGGCGCGACCGTGCACTTCCTGCACGTGCGCTCGCCCGAACCGGACGCCCGACCCATGATCATCACCCATGGCTGGCCGGGCTCGGTCGCCGAGTTCCTCGACGTGATCGGGCCGTTGACCGACCCGGCCGCGCACGGCGGCGACCCGGCCGACGCGTTCCATCTGGTCATCGCCAGCCCGCCCGGCTTCGGCTTCTCCGGGCCCGCGGCGCCGGGCTGGCACGCCGGGCGCATCGCGCCCGCCTGGGCGGAGCTGATGCGGCGGCTGGGCTACGACCGCTACATCGCCCAGGGCGGCGACGCCGGCGCGGTCATCTCGCAGGAACTGGCCCGGATCGCCCCGGACCACGTCGCGGGTCTGCACGTCAACATGCTCATGACGTTTCCCTCCGGTGACCCGACCGAGCTGGCCTACCTCTCCGAGTCGGATCAGGAGCGGCTGGCCCGCATGGGGCGGTTCGACGCGGAACTGTCCGGCTACATGAAGCTGCAAGCCACCCGGCCGCAGACGCTGGCGTACGCGCTGACCGACTCGCCGGTGGGCCAGCTGGCCTGGATCGTGGAGCGGTTCAAGGAGTGGACCGACGCCAAGGAGGTGCCGGAGGACGCGGTCGACCGGGACCGCCTGCTGACCACGGTGGCGATCTACTGGTTCACCGCGACGGCCGGCAGCTCCGCGGCGCTCTACTACGAGGGCGCCGCCGGCATGCGCGCGGCCGCCGCCGGCCAGCGGCCGGAGCCGGTGCGGGTGCCGGCCGGCGTGGCCGTGTTCCCGCACGACCCGTTCCAGCCGCTGCGCCGCCTGGCCGAGCACTACCTGGCCACCATCGTGCGGTGGAGCGAGTTCAGCCGGGGCGGGCACTTCGCCGCGCTGGAGGAGCCGGACCTGTACATCGCCGACGTGCGCGCCTTCGCCCGCATGCTCGGCTCGTCATCCCAGCTTTGACCGGTACGCCGCGCCCGGAGCTTCTACCGCCCCGGGCCGCGGCGAGCGGGCCGGTCCGCGTAACGCAGGCGCGGACCGGCCCGCATCTCTCTTTCCGCCACAGAGAACCGCCGCGGAGCCGATCGGCTCCGCGGCGGCATTGTCGCTGTGTCAGGAGAACGGGACCCAGACGCTCTCCGGGGTGAAGCTGCCGAAGTTGGGCAGGCTGGATTTGCCGGGCACCTGGTACGGGCCGCCGATGCAGTCGTCGTTCATGAACATGGCGGCGCTGTTGTTGTGCGTGTTGACCGCGGAGTGGGCGCGGTCGCCCCACCCGTGGTCGACCAGGCTGACGCAGGTCCCGCTCGGGTTGAGCGAGGTCACCGGAAACATGTCACCGGTGAAGTTGGTGCCCTCGTACAGGCACAGGGAGCGCGATGGGCAGGCGGCCGCGCTGGCGGCGGGCGCGACCCCGGCCGCGCCGATCAGCAGCGCCGTGGCGGCACCGGCGACCACGAGGGCCGAACGCAGGCGGTTGACGGACACGTTTCCTCCTAATGTCGGACGTGAATCGATGACCGGATGTGCATCGATGACCGTGTGTCAGAATCAGCCAACAGGCTGTCCGGCCAGGTACACCGGCAGCGACCGGAGCCCGTTCATGATGAAGGTGCCGGGCGGCTCCAGCTGGTCCGGCGGGACCGCGAGGGTCAGCTCCGGAAAGCGGTCGAAGAGTGCGGGCAGCGCCACCGACGCCTCCAGCCGGGCCAGCGCGGCGCCGATGCAGAAGTGGGCGCCGTACCCGAACGACAGGTGCTCCTTGTCGGCCCTCGTCAGGTCGAACTCGTCCGCGCCGGCGCCGTACCGGTGCGGATCGCGGCCGGCGCCGGCCAGGCACATCAGGATCGGCGTTCCCTTGTGGATGGTGATGCCGTCGAGCTCGATGTCGTCGGCGGCGAAGCGTAGCGGGAGCTGGGCGATCGGCGCCTCCACCCGCAGCGTCTCCTCGATGACGTCGGACCAGGACGCCTTGCCGGTCGCCAGCAGCTCCCGCTGCTCCGGCAGGGTCAGCAGCGCGACGACGGCCTTGGTCAGCAGGTTCATCACCGTCTCCGAACCCGCGCCGAGGACGTTGAACATCGTGCCGACCAGTTCCGAGTCGTTGAGCTGGGCCCGTTCGTCGCGGGCCTGCACGAGGCGGCTGGTCATGTCGTCGGCCGGGGCCGCGCGCTTGGCGGCGGCCAGCTGCTGCAGCGCCAGGTGCCAGTTGCGGACGTTGGCCGCCGCCTGCTCGGGCGGCAGCGTGGTGTCGACGGCGAGTTCCAGGCCGCGCAGCACCTCGGGCCGGGCCTCCTCGGGCACGCCGAAGATCTCGCAGATCATCCGCGCCGGCAGCTGCGCGGCGAAGTTCGCCCGCAGGTCGACCGGATGGCCGGCGGGGTGTTCGGCGAGCCGGTCGAGCAGGTCGGCGACGATGCGCTCGACCAGCGGGCGCTGCGCCTCGATGCGGCGCGGGCCGAAGTCCGGCGCCACCAACCCCCGCAGGCGGCGGTGATCCTCACCGTCCACAAGGGTCATGCTGTCCATCTTCACCCAGCTGATCAGGGGCCAGTCGTCGCCGATCTCGCCGTCGATGAACGCCGGCCAGTGCCGGCGCGGGTCCTTGGCCACCCGCGGGTCGGCGAAGAGTTGTTTGGCCAGCGCGTAGCTGGTGACCGACCAGGCCAGCACCCCACCGGGCAGCTCGACCTGGACCGCCGGGCCGAGCTCGCGCAGCCGCGCCGCCTCGGCTTGGACATCGCTCCCGGTACGGTCGATGACGTACGGGCAGCCGTTGCTCTCCATGGCTCACCTTTCGCGAGTGTCACGAGTGGATGGCGGCGGGGGTAGGGCGCGGTCCCGGGCGGCGGCTGCGGCGCAGCACCCGCGCCACCATGCGCGGTCCCAGCAGGGCCTGCGGTCCGTCGATCAGGCCGGCCACCCGCAGGAACGACTCCGCCACCGCCGGGTCGTGCACGGCCGCGCGGTGCACATGAGACAGGTACGCGGAGGCCAGCCGGGTCTTCGGGGTACGGCGGCCGGGGATCCCGGGGTACGCCAGGTCGCCGAAGACGTTGACGTCCCAGGCGGCCCGGACGATCGGGGCGGCCTCGGCGAAGAACTCGACCGGCCGGGGCTCGCCGCCGCGGCGCAACTGGCCGCGCAGCACGAGCGCCTCCACGGCGGTGATCGTGTTGCCCTGTGCGTACACCGGGTTGGGGCTGGCCAGCGCGTCGCCCATGACGAGCAGGCCGTCCGGAAACCGGGTCAGCCGCTCGTAGTGCCGCCACAGGCTGCTCGGGAAGCGGTAGGAGCGGATCTCGTCGAGCGGTTCCGCCCCGCGTACCGCCTCGTAGATCTCCGGCACCGGCACCGTCCGGGCGTACGCCAGGAAGCCGTCCGGGTCGGTCGGCGGATGGTCGCCGAGGTGGGCGTTGAGCGAGAGCACGTACCGCTCGCCGCCGTCCGGCAGGGCCCGCTCCCGGGCGAGCACCGCGCCGCGCGGATGGCTCGGCGTCTGCGCCACGATGTACGCCAGATCCGTGCCGAGCAGGCCCAGCGGCAGCCGGTAGTGGCGGGTCGCGTACCCGAGCCCGATCTTGATCCGTTCTTCCGCCGGCGGCCGGTAGCCCAGCCCCGCCAGCCACAGCGGCAGCCGCGAGCCCCGGCCGGTGGCCTCGACGACGAGGTCGGCGGGGAGCACCCGCGACTCCCCGCCGACCAAGTCGAACAGCCGTGCCCCGGTCACCCGGCGGCCGTCCGGGGTGGTGACCAGTTCCTGCACCTCGTGGCCCTCGCGCAGGGTGACGTTGGGCAGGGCCAGCACCCGGGCCCGGACGTGCTGCTCCAGCACGGTCCGCGGGGTGGCCAGGCAGACCAACCCGGTACGCATCGGCGGGAGCCGCCGGCCGTTGATCACCCAGCGCAGATCGGCCCCCACGTCGCCGGTCGGCACCCCGGCCGCCTGGCACTCCTGCGTGATGCCGGGGAACAGGTCCTCGATGGCGCGCTGCCCGCGGGCGAGCAGCGCGTGCGCGTGAAACGCCTGCGGGGTCGCGCGCCGCGTCCCGGTCGCGGCCGTCGGCCGGTCCCGGTCGACGACGACAACCTCCCGGTACGCCTCGGCGAGCGCCTGGCCGGCGAACAGCCCGGCGATGCTGCCGCCCAGGACCAGGGCCCGCTCACCCACGTGGACACTGCCCACCGGCTGGCTCACTTGTGCCCGTCCGGCAGCGGGATCGCGGCGCGTACCGGCGTGTTCCCGTAGCCCGTGATGATCCACTCACCGTCCTGCTTGACGAACACCCAGATGCCGCGGATCGCGTGCTCGACCGGGACCTCGGTGGCGCCCGGCGGGTACGCGCCGCCCTGTGAGATGAGCAGCATGACGTCGTCCCGGATGTACCGCAGCTCCAGCGGGGAGCCGAGCACGCGGGTGCCCTTCCACTTGCCGTCGAACGCCTCGGCCATCCAGTCGCGGATGTTCGAGCGGCCCTTCAGATGGGCGCCGGGTAACACGATGGAGGCGTCCTCGGTGTAGACGGTGGACAGCCGGTCGGCGTCGTTCTCGTTCCACGACAGGGTGATGCGTTGGACGATTTCGCGTACTGCCTTCTCATCTTCCGGGCGGATGGCGGAGACGGCGTTGGTCATGGTGCTTTCCCTTCGGATGGCGGTTTCGGAGGGTGCGCACCCTGAATCTTGCTGTTCCGGCGCGCCGCCGTGCATCTCCGAGCGTGCGTGGCCGCGCATGCACGAAGACGTGGCGCCTGGGGCGCGCGAGGCGACAATCGATCGACGGAAGGGAGTACCCACGTGTTCAATTTGGACGGCAAGACCGCGATCGTCACCGGCGCGTCCCGGGGCATCGGCCGGGCCATCGCGCTGGGGCTGGCCGAGGCGGGCGCCGACGTCGCCGTGCTGGCCCGCGGCACCGACGCGCTGACCGAGGTGGCGAAGGAGATTCAGGCGCTGGGCCGGCGGGCCGCGGTGCTCACCTGCGACATCGACCGCCCCGAGGAGATCGAGCAGGCCGTCACCGCGGCGCGGGACGAACTCGGCGACATCGCCATCGTGGTCAACAACGCCGGCGGCTTCGCGCACGTCGGACCGTTCCTGGACATGACGCCGGAGGACTGGACGCAGATCCTGCGCACCAACCTGGACTCGGTGGCGCACATGTGCCGGGCGGTCGGCGGGCACCTGACCGGCCGCGGCGGCGGTTCGGTGATCAACGTGGCGTCGGTGGGTGGCTACAACGGTGTCCCGATGCTCTCGCCGTACGCGGTGGCCAAGGCCGGGGTCATCTCGCTGACCCGCACGCTCGCGGTGGAGTGGGCGGCCCACGGCGTACGGGTGAACGTGATCGCACCGGGCTGGACCCGGACGCAGCTGACCCGCAGCTTCGCCGGCAACCCCGGCCTGGCCGACGAGCTGATCCGCAGCGTGCCCGCGGGCCGCTGGGGCGAGCCGGCCGACCTCGCGGGCGCCGCCGTCTACCTGGCCAGCGACGCCGCCCGGATGGTCACCGGCGCCTGCCTGACCGTGGACGGCGGCGTCACCGCGTACGACACCGGTCCCGCGATGATCGACATGCTGAACGTCGGCCGGATCCCGGTGTAGCTAGATCCCCGTTCAACCGGGCAACGTCAGAGATGCCGGTGACCGGGTCCAGATGGGACGGTCTGACCAGTCGAAGTTCGCAAGTCTCTTATCCGGGAGGCAAGTTGTGTTGACCGCGGACGTACCCGCCCGCCAGGACCTCGTCCGGCGGATATCCGAGCTGGTGCCGGTGCTCGGCAAGCACGCCGCTTGGACGGAGGAGCATCGCCGGCTGCATGACGAGCAGGTCGAGGCGCTGGCCGAGGCCGGACTGTTCAAGATGAGGGTGCCGGCCAGGCACGGCGGGTACGAGTCGGACACCGCCACCCTGGTCGACGTGGCCGTCGAGCTGGGCCGGGCGGACGGATCGCTGGCCTGGACGGCCGCGGTGTACTGGATCCCCACCTGGATGGTGTGTCTGTTCCCGGAGCCGGTGCAGAAGGAGGTCTTCGGCACCGCGGACGTGCGGGTGTGCGGGACGCTGAGCCCCGGCGGCATGGCGATCCCGGTCGACGGCGGCTTCCGGGTCAACGGCAAGTGGGGATTCATCACCGGCGCGCTGCACAGCCACTGGCAGGAGATCATCGCCGTCGTCCCGGGTCCGGAGGGGAGCCGCGGCCGGTCATGGCGTTGGTGCCGATGTCGGATCTGCGCATCGTCGACGACTGGCACACCTCGGGCATGCGCGGCACCGGCAGCGTCACCACGGTGGCCGAGGACGTGTTCGTCCCCGCCGAGCGGGTGCTCCCGCTGCCCACCGTCCTTTCTGGACATCTGGCCAGCGATATCGCGATGCTCCGGGCACCCTTACTGCCGGTGGCCGCGGCCTCGTCGGTCGGCACCGTGCTCGGCCTGGCCCGCGCCGCCCGCGAGGCGTTCTTCGAGCGGCTGCCCGACCGCAAAATCACCTACACCGCGTACGAGAGCCAGCGCGAGGCGCCGGTGACCCACCTGCACGTGGCCGAGGCCGCGCACCGCGTCGACGAGGCGGACTTCCACGCGCACCGGCTGGCGGATCTGGTGGACAGCAAGTGCGCCGCGTCGGCGCCGTGGACGCTGCTGGAGCGGGCCCAGGCGCGAGCCGACCTCGGCGCGGTGTGCCGGCTGGCCCGCGACGCCGTGGACCTCTACGCGCGGGCCAGCGGCGGCTCGTCCATCTACGCGGACGTGCCGATCCAGCGCATCGCCCGGGACGTCCAGGCGGTGAACACGCACGCGCTGCTGAATCCCGACACCAACGACGAGCTGTACGGCCGGGTCCTGTGCGGCCTCGAACCCAACACGTTCTATCTCTGACCACCTTCCCCCGGGTCCCCCGCCACGCCGCGGTGGCGGGGGACCCACCAATACCGGTGCCGGCACGACACCACTCGACAACTAAGGAGCAGTGGGATGAGGGCCCAATTCACGTTCGATGACAAGGTTGCCCTGGTGACCGGAGCGACGTCGGGTATCGGCTGGGAGACGGCGCTGTTGCTGGCGCGTTCCGGTGCCTCGATCGTGGCGTGCGGCCGGCGCGAGGACCGCGGCGCCGAGCTGGTGCGGCAGGTGGAGGAGGAGACCGGAAAGCCGGGGCGGGCGGTGTTCGTGGTCGCGGACGCCACCGACGGGGACGCGGTCCGCGCCGTGGTGGACACCGCCGTGGACACGTTCGGCCACCTGGACCTGGCGTTCAACAACGCCGGCACGATGGCCAGCGGCGCGGTCCCGCTGGCGGCCACCGACGAGGCCGAGTGGAGCGCGATGGTCGACACGAACCTGAAGAGCTGCTGGCACAGCCTGCGGTACGAGCTGCCCGCGATGGCCCGGTCCGGCGGCGGCGCGATCGTCAACTGCGCGTCGGTGATGAGCCTGATCGCGGTGCCCGGGATGTCGCTGTACACCGCGACCAAGCACGCCATCGTCGGGCTGACCAAGGCCGCGGCGCTGGAGCACGCGCGGGACAACATCCGGGTCAACGCGGTCTGCCCGAGCATGGTGCGCACGGCACTGCTCGACCCGCTGCCCGAGGAGTTGCTCAACGGCGCGGTGCAGGGCCACCCGATCCCGCGGATGTGCACCCTCGCCGAGGTCGCCGATCTGGTGGCTTTCCTGCTGTCCGACTCGGCCGGATACATCACCGGGCAGGCGTACGCGCTGGACGGTGGGTTCACCGCGCAGTGAGGTTCCGCGGTCCGCGATTAATTCCGGGCCCGGCCCTGGTCTGTCCTTATGGAGCCGATTCACGAGTCCTTGAGGAGCAGACATGCTGACCACTTCGTTCGTCCCCGGCAGCCCGAACTGGCTGGACGTCAGCTCGCCCGACACGGCGGCCACCACGCGCTTCTACACCGGCCTTTTCGGCTGGCGGGAGGTGCCGGGCGGGCCGGACGCGCCCGAGTACGTCTTCTACCACCTCGACGGCCGTACGGTCGCCGCCGGCGGCCCGGTCGCCGAGGGCGGCACCCCGTCCTGGACGATGTATTTCACGACCAGCGACGTGGACGCCAGCGCGAAGGCCGTGACACAGGCCGGCGGCGCGATCCTCACCGAGCCGTACGACGTGCTGACCGCGGGCCGCATGGGCCTGTTCGCCGACCCGGGCGGGGCCCCCTTCGCGCTGTGGCAGCCGGGCGATGTCCCCGGCGTGGGCGTGGTGAACGAGGCCGGCACGCTGCGCTGGGTCGAGCTGCACACCGCCGACACCGGCGGGGCGCGGTCCTTCTACCAGAGCGTGCTCGGCTGGACCTACCAGGACATGCCCATCGGTGACGTCATCTACGCCGTCGCGAGCACCGGCGGCGAGGACGACATGTTCGGCGGCATCACCCCGGTGGAGGGCGGCGAGGCGGTCGGCTGGCGGCCGTACTTCGAGTCACCGGACACGGACGCGACCGTCGCCAAGGCGGTCGAGCTGGGCGGCACCGTGGTCAGCCCGGCGCAGAGCATGCCGGGCATCGGCCGCCTCGCCACCCTGACCGACCCGCACGGCGCGCTGTTCTCCATCATGACGAGCGAGTGAGAACCAGCGCGTACGGGTAGCCCGGGACCGTTAGGTCCCGGGCCGCCCGCCGGTCCACCGTCACTTGTGGACGAAGTCGACGGTGTGCACGGTGCGGCCGATGCGGCGAGCCTCGGCGAGCACCAACTCACCCCACTTGTCCCACAGCCCGGCCATCCGGGAGGTGATGATGACCGTGTCGGCGCTCTGGTCCGCCAGCGGTACGTGCAGCCCCATCGTGTGGTACCGGGAGTGCGGGGTGCCGCTGGCCGCCTGGTCCGCCAGCTGCTTGTCGAAGTCCAGCAGTATCGAGCCCGCCGGCAGCGCATCGGGCACCCGGCCGCCCGAGCCCAGCACGGCCACCCGGCCGACCGGCTGGATCTGCCGCAACGCCTGCTCGATCTCGTCGTGGACGTCCAGGTCCTGGACCTTCCGGCGCCAGACCGTCAGCGCGTGGTACTCCTCTTCCCAGGGGAAGAGCACACCCGCGGTCTGAGTGCTGGTGATGCCCCAGCCGACCTCCATGACCGGATCGGCGTACCTGCGCATCATCCGTTGCAGGTTGACCATGGCCTCCTGGTAGTTGCGCGGCCAGTCCCGCTCGTGCGGCGCGGCGACCACCCATGCGTCGCGCGACAGCACCAGCTCCACACCGCTTCGGTACAGCCGGTAGCCGAGCTCGAAATCCTCCGGTCCCCAGCCCCGCAGTTCCTCGTCGAACCCGCCCACGGCCCAGAAGTCGTCGCGCCGCGCCGAGCAGTTCAGCGACCAGTAGTACAGCCACGGCATCGGTCGGCCGCCCAGCTCGAAGCCGGTCTTCGCCCACTCCTCGTGCCGCACGTCGAGGAAGGTGGGGTCGTCCTTGAAGTGGGCGATCACCTCCTCGGGGGACATCCGGTCGAGTATCTCGCGAACGGTCGACAGCGACTCCACGTACTGGTAGCCGTACCCGTACCCGACCACCGCCCGGCGTCCCCCGTCGGCGTACACCGCGAGGTGGTGTTTCAGGTAGTCCGGGCCGGCCATCTCCCCGGTGTCCAGGAAAACCAGCACCGGTGCGTCGGCCAGCCGTGCCCCGGCGTTGCGCGCCGTGCCGGCCCGGAACCCCTGATCCTCCTGGAAGGTGTATTTCATGTTCAGCCGGTCCGCGAACGAATCCACCACGGCCTTCGTGTCGTCGGTCGACCCGTCGTCCGCCACGATGACCTCGAACTCGTCGGCGGGAATGCTCTGCCGCGTGAAGTGTCCCAGGGTCTCGATGAGCAGATCACGACGGTTGTACGTGGGAATGACGACCGAGACCCTCGGCCGGCCCGTACCTGCCATTGCGCTCCACCTTTCTGCTTACGTCGTCTGTTTTGCCTGCGGCGACACCGCCTCCTTTCGCACCGGCTCCGCCTGCGGCGTCACCGCCTGCGCCGCGACTTGAGCGGGCCGCGGGGCGAACAACGCCACGAGCAGCCCGAGGGCCGGCACCAGCGCGGCCACCCACATGGCCTTGGTGAATCCGTCGATGAAGCTCTGCGCCGACCCGTAGCCACCTGCCGAGGCGAAGACCGCCGAGACGATCGCCACGCCGAAGAGGCCACCGGCCTGGGCCAGCGCCCGCTGGGTGCCCGAGGCGATGCCTTGCCCCTCCGGTGGCACGGAACCGGTCACCATGGCCGCGATGGACGGGAAGCCCATGGACAGCCCGACCCCGGCCACGATGAACGGCGGCACCAGGTACACGTAGTCGACTCCGGCCTGCACGACGATCGCCAGCCAGACCAGGCCGATCGTGTGCAGCGCCATGCTGAGGATGAGGAACGGTCGATCGCCCAATCGCCCGGCCAGCATCCCGGCGATGGGCGAGACCACCAGGGGCGTGAGGCTCAACGGCAGCATGCGTGCCCCGGCCGACAGCGGGTCGTGGCCGAGCCCGATCTGGATCAGTTGCGTGATCATGAATACCGCACCGATGAGCGACACGTTCTGCAGGAAGCTCACCGTGTTGGCTACGACGAAGCCGCGGATCTTGAAATAGGCGACCGGGAGCATCGCATGGTCCGAGCGCCGCTCCCAGAGGACGAACAGCACCATCAGCACGGCGCCGCCGGCGAGGCTGCCGATGACCTCGAGGCTGCCCCAGCCGGCGTCGGGCGCCCGCACCGGTGCCCAGGCCAGCCCGAGCAGGCCGAGACCGGCCAGTACCACGCCGACGATGTCCAGCCTCTGGGCGCCGCCGTGGCTCTCGGTCAGGAACATCATGCACAGCACGGCGACCACGGCGCCGATGGGCACGTTCAGCCAGAAGATCGCCTCCCAGGCGAAGCCCTGGACGACCGCGCCGCCGACTACCGGGCCGATCGCCACGCCCAGCCCCATGATGCCGGCCCAGATCCCGATCGCGCCGCTCAGCTTCGCCGGCGGGAACGCGACGACGATGAGGGTCAGCGAGAGCGGCGCGAGCACCGCGGCCCCGACGCCCTGCACCAGGCGGGCGGTGATCAACATGCCGGCGTTCGTCGACAGCGCGGCCAGCACCGAGGCGAGGGTGAAGATCACGATGCCGACCACGTACATGCGGCGGCGTCCGAAGCGGTCGCCCAGCGCCGCGCCGATGAGCAGCAGGGCCGCGAAGGACAGCGCGTACGCGTTGACGATCCAGTCGAGCTCGGCCAGGCTGGCGTCGAACTGGGTCTGGATCGTTGGCAGTGCCATGGTCACCACGACGACGTCCAGCGCGGTCAGGAACGCGCCGAACGCCGCGAGTACGAGCGTCCAGGTGGCGCGATGGTTCTGCATAGCTGTCCTTCCGTATTCGGCCGGTTGACCGGTTCTGTTGGTGGGGACAGCTGGCAACGGGACGTCGCCACCTGGCCCACCAATACAGACCGGATCCGACGCCGAAACGCATCGCCACGAGGCGGCCGGAATTATTGGAACGCGCGAGGTTGACGCCAGCGTGCCGCACGCGGCGCCGCCCGCTCGACTTTCAAGGTGCGCATTTCCCCAGGCACGCCGGGCGTGCGGGCCGGCCGGTCGTCAGGCCGCCGGCGGCACCGGCGGGAACCCGAGACGGGTCACCAATTGTGGATCGCCGAACACCACGATGCCGGCGATGCCGGTGGGGGTGATGTCCAGCACCGCGACGCCGAACGCGCGGAGTGCGCCGTCCGCACCGCGGAGGTACGCGGCGACGCCGGGCTGTCCGTTGAGCGTGGTCCGCAGCATCCGCCAGTCGCCGGCGGACCCGAGGACCCGCGAGACGAACCGCAGGCACGTGTCGTTGCCGCTGAACCAGGTGGTGGACCCGACCATTTCAAGGGTGGCGTCTTTGCGCAGCGCCTTTTCCAGGGCCGGCAGGTCGGAGTTCTCGAACGCGGCGACGTACTGGTCGAGCAGCGCGCGCAGTTGGGGCTCCTCGGGCGGGGTGACCTCCTCGGCGACCGGCGCGACGTCGTCGATCCGGGCCCGGGCCCGTTGCAGCGCGCTCTGGACGGCTGCGGTCGTGGTGTCGAGCATCGCGGCGACCTCGGCCGCCGGAAACGCGAGCACGTCCCGCAAAATGAGGACCGCTCGCTGCTGCGGTGGCAGCAGTTGCAGGCATGCGATGAGCGCGAGCCGCAGCTGGTCGCGCGACGCGACGATCGCGGCGGGATCCCCCGAGTCGGTGCTCACCATCGCGTCCGGCAGCGGCTGTAGCCACCGGATCTCCGACCCGGCCTCGGCGGCCGGGGCGTCGGGGTCGTCGCAAGGGTCGCCGATGCCGGACGGCAGCACCCGCCGGCTGCGACTTTGCAGCGCCGTCAGGCAGGCGTTGGTCGCGATCCGATAGAGCCAGGTGCGCAGCGACGACCGGCCCTCGAACCCACCGTACGAGCGCCAGGCGCGCAGGTAGGTCTCCTGTACCAGATCTTCGGCGTCGTCCACCGAGCCCAGTAGGCGGTAGCAATGGGCCAGCAGCTCACGCCGGAACGGATCGGTGAGGCGGATGAACTCGTCGTTGTCCAAATGCGGCGCCTTCCTGGTGCTGCATTACAACTTCCTGCGCTCCTCCTGCGCGAGTCTACGTCATCATTCTTGGTCATCATTCTTGCCAATCCTGAAGATGCCGTAGGCCCGCCGTACCCGGGATGCTAAGGCCGTCGAACCACACTTTCGAGCGACAGGAGACTTCCATGACGATCGCGGTCGAGCGCGCCGGTGTGGTGACCTTCCGGGGGCGGCCGGTCACGCTGATCGGCACCGAAGTCAGCGTGGGTGACCGGGCGCCCGACTTCGTCGTGGTGGGAAACGACTTCGCCCCGGTGACGCTGGCCGCGTCCGCCGGCACCGTGCGCATCCTTTCGGTGGTGCCTTCCCTGGACACCGAGGTGTGCGACCGGCAGACCCGCCGGTTCAACGAAGAGGCCGCCGGCATGGCCGGTGTGCCGGTGCTGACCATCTCGGTCGACCTGCCCTTCGCGCAGCGCCGCTGGTGCGGTGCTGCCGACCTGGACAATGTGGTCACCCTCTCCGATCACCGCGAGCTGTCCTTCGGGCTGGCCTATGGCGTGGTGATTTCGGAGTTCCGGTTGCTGGCCCGCGCCGTCTTCGTGGTCGACGCGAATGACCGGATCGCGTACGCCCAGTACGTGCCCGAGGTGGGCGAGCATCCGGACTACCCGGCCGCGCTGTCCGCGGCCGGCCTGGCCGCGGCCGCGCAGAACGCGACCCGATAGCGGATCCGAAAAGGAGGAGGACTCGTGATCCTGGTGACCGGAGCGACCGGAACGGTCGGTCGAGAGGTAGTCAAGCAACTCGTCGAGGCGGGCCAGGACGTCCGGGCGCTGACCCGTGACCCCGGCCGCGACGCCGGGTTGGGCGCCGAGGTCAAGGTGGTGGGCGGCGACCTGGGACGGCCGGAGACGCTGCCCGCGGCAGTGGCCGGAGTGGACAAGGTGTTCCTGCTCTCCGGTGGCGGACCGGAGACACCACTGCACGACGCCAACCTCGCGCTGGCCGCGAACGAGGCGAACGTCTCGCACATCGTCAAGCTGTCCATCATCGGCGCCGAGTACGGGTTCGACGATCTGGTCAGCACTTGGCACCTGGCCGGCGAGCGGACGCTGCGGCAGCTCGCCGCCCGGCCCGACGGTCCAGCGTGGACGTTCATCCGGCCGGGCGAGTTCATGTCGAACGCCCGCCTCTGGGCGGCGCCGATCAAGAGCCGCGGGATGGTCTTCTGGTCCCAAGTGGAGCCGAAAGTGGCGGTCATCGACCCGCGCGACGTCGCCGCGGTGGCGGTCACCGCGTTGACCTCACCCGGGCACGAGTCCCAGACCTACCGGATCAGCGGGCCCGAGGCGCTCAGCGTGCCGGAGCGGGTGGAGAAGCTCGGCAAGGCCCTCGGCAAGCCGCTGCAGCTCGTCGAGGTGCCCATCGCGGACGCCCGGGACGCCGCGGCGCGCGCCGGCCGGCAGCCGCTGGTGGTCGAGACGACGCTGGGCAACCTGGGCCGGGAGGAGTTCCGCCGGCACGCGGCCAACCCGCTGCCCACGTTCGAGCAATTGGTCGGCCGCCGCCCGGGGACGTTCGACGAATGGGTGAACGACCATCTCGACATCTTCCGCTGACCCCCGACAAACGAGGCGGCCGCCGTACGAAACGGCAGCCGCCTTGTGCGTACCCGCGAAGTAGGTCAGGCGGTGGCGCCGCCGTCGATGACGATATCGGCGCCGACGACGAACCCGGAGTCGGGCGACGCGAGCCACAGCACGGTGCCGGTCACCTCGGCCAGGCTGGCCACCCGCCCGATCGGCAGCGTCGTTTTCATCCGTTGCGCCTGCTGGTCCGGTGTCTCGCCGCGGATCAGCGAGAACGGGCCGGCCACCGGCCCGGGGCTGAGCGCGTTGATCCGGATACCCCGGCCGATGTTCTCCACCGCGGCGGTCCGGGTCAGCGCGCTGATCGCAGCCTTGGCCGCGCCGTACGCGCCGGTCCCGGGGATGGCCCGGTGGGGGCCGATGAGCGAGGACATGTTGACGATGACGCCGCCACCGTGCTCGCGCATGTGGGCGATCTCGTGCTTCATCGACAGCCACGTGCCGGTCGCCACCGACAGCGCGGTCGACCACTGCTCCAGGTTCAGGTCGGCGACCTGACCGCCGACCATGAGCCCGGCGTTGTTGAACGCGATGTCCAGCCCGCCGTGCCGGTCCACAGTGGTGGCCACCAGGCTCCGCGCCTCGGCCTCCTGACGGACGTCCGCGACCATCCAGCTGGCCCCGCCGCCGTTTGCTTCGATCTCCTTGACCGTCTCCCGCAACGGTTCCTCGTCGAACCCGGTGACGAGGACGGTGGCGCCCTCATCCGCGAAGGCGAGCGCGGCCGCCTTGCCGATGCCGGTGCCGCCGCCGGTGACCAGGGCCACCTTGTCGGTAAAGCGCATCCGCCACCCCACTCAGTCAGCAGTCATCTCGTGCACCCGAGGCACGACGCCGTCGGCGATCGTGTGCACCTGTGTCTCGTAGTCGACGAACGAGCCGATCCGCAGCACGAAGTGGCGTGCGCCGGCGGCGGCGTACTCGCCCAGCCAGGCGGCGAAGTCCTCGGCGGAGCCGCCGTAGTAGAGCTGGTACGGGGTCATCGCGGACAGCGGCAGCTCGTTGTAGCGGTGGGTGTAGTCGTTGAGTCCCGCCTCGGCCCGCTCCGCGTCCTGGTTCATGTTCACCGTCACGTACAGCGCCGTGCTGATGGCGGCCGGGTCGCGCCCGGCGGCCCGGGTGGCGTCCCGGATCGCCTGTAGCGACTGCCGGTACTCGTCCGGCGTGATCTTGATGGGCATCCAGCCGTCGTACAGCGTGGCGGTCCGGGCCACAGCGCCCGGCTTGCCGTTGCTGGC